>CALWXG010000048.1 GCA_944385435.1 uncultured Oscillospiraceae bacterium | reverse complement strand
TGTTCCCATGTTCCCATGTTCCCATGTTCCCATGTTCCCATGTTCCCATGTTCCCATGTTCCCATGTTCCCATGTTCAGTTGGGCTGTACTATTTTAGTACATTGGTCTCACCCTTTCCTTTCTGTCTGTATTGTACTATAAACCACAGAGCTTGTCAACATCTTTTTAGAAGTTTTTTATAATTTTTTTGAGGATCTGCCACTGGAGTCCCCCCCTGCGGCAGATCCCCTCTCAGTCCTTCCAGGTTGCCAGTTCATACCATGTTTTTCCGGCTTCTTCCGCTCCGCTCCAGGTGAATACCATATCCGCCAGGTCATCCCAGCTGTTATACCAGAACACATAGGTGATCTCCAGGTGACAGGGCAGGATCTCTTCGATGATGTAGCGCAGTTTCTCGAAATTCTCCGGTATTCCCGCCACGTCGGGAAAATAGACCTCCACATAATTGGGCGTCTCGGTCTCCACCGCTTTGGCATTGATTCCGCAGCCGGCCAGAGTGTCGTTGATCGCCTGGAGGGTGAAGCTGTCCCCGCCGATCCGCAGCAGCGCGGCCAGGGCCTCCCTGCGCTCCTCTACCGTGGGGCTGACCGGACGGTAGGGCAGCAGATCCTCAATCCGCTCCAGTCCGAAGCTCTCCGCTGTGGTCAGAGACATTTCCCGGGCCGTCTCCTCCAGCCCTTCCCATTCCCCGTCCAGCGCTTGGCCGTAGGCCTCCAGTTCGCCCCTGTTTCTGGTGCCGGTACGCAGATCATACACACCCAGCGGCCGCAGCAACTGGACCAGATATTCGATGTGGTTCACCGCTGTCCCCCCTTACGTGGCCTGCGTTACCGTCAGCTGGCCCAGCTGGGGCAGGGTGACACTGTCCGCCTCCACATCGGCGGCGGGCTGGGTGATCACACAGTTTGCCACCCCGTCAATCTGGAACAACAGAGAGGTGAGCTGTGCCCGAAGCACCGGCCAGCCCAGCCGTTCGCCGTTGAACCAGTCCTGCAAGGTATCCTCCACGGCCTGGGCCACTGTGTCAAAGTCCTCCTCCGGATCTACGCTCAGGGTAACCGCCACATTCACCGTCTCTACGGTGGGTTTGAGCACATCCACATCCACGGCGATCTCCCGCACGCTCTCAAAATGTGCCTGGACTTCACTCACCAGGTCGTCATCCGGCATGCCCCCCTGGGCCGCAATGACCACGTCCACCGTACCGACTCCCCGGTTTTTCGGCAGCACCGTCACCGCGGCCACTCCGTCAAAGGACATGGCCTGCTGCTCATAAAACACTTTGTTTGCACCATTTGCCAGACGTCGAAAGGTCTCCATAACCCGCTCCCGCAGTGCCTCGTCGCCCTCTGTGTCCTGGCCATCGGAAAAGGCCTCCAGGTTCGCGCAGGCGGTTACCCCCACCGGGGGCACCGCCATGAAGACCACCGATCCCGCGGGGACATTCCCCGAGTCGCCCGCCTCCACCGCTTCCACGGGCAAATCAATCTGGGCGTCTCCTGGGTCCACACTTCCCGCCTGGGTCGTTACAAACCGGATTCCATCGGCGGTCATACACACGGTGCCCAGCGGAATCTGAGTGGTAAAGGTCCGCTCCTCATCCACATAAAACCGCACGGAGCCTGTGGCCTTGGAAGCCTGCCGCCGGCTCACACCGCGCAGCTGGGCATGGGCGTCCAGCTGTTCGCCCTCCGCGCTCTGGGGAAAACACTGTCTGCGGGTCCAGTCCGCCTGGACATACAGGCTGTAGATCTGGGCTGCCACGGCATAAAACCGCGCCGACAGATCCCCGTTTCCGCCGGCCGTAATCCCTGTCGTGGCGAAAAATTCCGCCGCCAGCTCCCGATAAATCTCATCTACCGTCTTCATCCTCACGCCTCACATTCCACACTCAGGGGCAGCCCCTGCCACACAAGCTCCACCATCACCCAGAGCCGGTCCGCATCCTGGGTCACCGTCACCCCGGTCACCTCCACGTTCAGACCGCTCAGTGCCTCCACCGCATACTGTTCGGCCAGGGTGGTCCATTGACCCGGTTTCTCGTTGCGCAGCAGATTCAGCCGGCTTCCCAGCTCAGGCAAAAAAGGGAAGCTGCCGCGCCGGGCCGTCAGCCGGAAGAGCACCTCGTTCAGCAGCTCCTCCGCCCCGGTCACCGAACGCAGCTCACCGGCCTCATTTACTCCGTAGTCCCGGTCTATCAATAGCAGCGCCATGCTCATCCCCCCATCAGACTGGCCACAATCATGGCAATATAGGTTTCCAAGGGAATTCCGTCGATCAGAACCTGCCCCTTCAGATCAATGCTCCCCGCCTCCACCGTCACCTCGTCAGGGGCATCTTCCCCCTGTTTGACGCCGACGACGCAGGGATTTTCCCCTTGGTTTTTCAAAACCAGAACCCTCTGCCCCACTTTCGGTGTCCATTGATAACCACCCGGGGTGTAGAGTTCCAGATTTCTCCGTTCGCTTTCCAGCTGCACAGCAAGACCGTCCCCGCTGATCGTCACCGTGCCTGTCGCGCCTTCCCCGAACTGATTCGGTCTCTTCTGCTGTCCGCTCAGCCACATAACACGTCCCCCATTTCTCCGCACGACTTGCGGAAAGCCCTGCAGTTTTTTCCGCGCACGCGCTCCGGAGGCCAGGCTTCCGCCCAGGTGCGCACGTGTGGGTAAAACAGTCCTCAGCCAGCGGCGCTGCCCCATGACGAACAGGCATCAGCCGGCTGAGCACCGTCTTCACCCAGAGTTGCGCATCCGGAGCTCAGATCATGCTGTCCGGCTCACCCAGCACCAGTGTCGTGGTCAGTCCGTCCTGTCCGCAGACCACTTCGGTCTGGGCGACCCGATACAGCCCGTTGGCGCCGAACCCCTCCCGGCTCACCTGGACCAATTGTCCCGGCCATGCCAGAAAGGCCCCTGCCACCGTCATGTTCAGCCTCACCCGCCCGCTGCGGGAGGCCCGGAGCTGATAATCTCCGGAATAGCGCATCGCCGCAGACCCGGTGGCGTTGGGAACGGTCACCACGCGTCTGGCGTTCCCGCCCTCCGCGATAAAGGCCGGATCGGACACCCACTGGGTATCCCAGGAGGAACGTCTGCGCACCGCCACCTGGCTGAGCACCCCGTGGCGCTCCTCCCGGTATTCCCATCCCACAAGGGCGGTGGAGTCTGAAATCTGCAGTCCCTCCGAATCCGTTTCATGCCCGTCCAGGACCAGCCGTCCCATGCGGTCAAACCGGGGCACAATGCCGCCATAATAGCAGGCAAACTCGTGGAGCACACTCCACTCGCTCACTCCGCTGGTCACGGTAAACTCGTTCACCGTGGGCAGGCTCCAGCCCCCCACCACTTCGATGCCATAGGGAGTCACATGATCCGCCACAATGTCTGCCCGGGTCGCCATCTGATACTGGGCCGGCATTGCCTCGTTGTCCAGCAGCAGGGCCGCCATCCCCCGCCCGGACAACTCCAGATACAGTCCTTCCGCGCTGCACGCGCAGGAGAACTCGTCCACCACTCCGGTGAATACCCGCTGCCCCTCCCAGTCAGCGAAAAAGCGGCAGGCCTGGGACAGGACCTTCTCCTGTCCCGTTTCCCAGAGGCAGCGGACAAAAAAGCTGTCGCAGGGCACTCCGGTCCCATAGCAGAATTCCCATCGCACGGCGTCGGGCAGCAGGACCGTGCTGCCGTCTCCCAAACCTACCCAGCATTCCATCATTTGATTCTCACCCTCTGTCCCGGATAGATCAGGTTCGGATTCTGGATGGACGGATTCAGCTCCACCACGCTCTCCGCCGTCACCCCGTACTGAACCGACAGCCCCCAGATCGTCTCCCCCAGGGCCACCGTGTGCCAGATCTGCTCTGTCACGGTTCCGGCTGCCGCCTGACCGACGCCGCTGACCGTTCCCCCGGAGGCGCCGTTCTGAACGCCCGTCTGCTGGAGGAAGGGATTCTCATCCCCGACCACTTCCCAGAACTCGAAGGAGTAGCGCACATAATCCGGCCTGGGTTCCTGGAGCACATCCAGGCTGACAAACCACGCCGTTGTGGTCATCCAGACCGGATGGATCAGCGTACCGGGCGTCTCTTCATAAAAAATGTTGGCCAACTGCTTGAATGTCTCATAGGCCTGCTCTCCCACGAACTCTCCCTCTCCCCGGAGCACGCGCCGGGTCTGCCCCAGGCTCTGGAGATGATGCCGGCCAAAGGGCACCTTATGCAGCGCCATTTTCCGTTCGAAGGTGATGGTGTAAGTTCTGGGATTGTGGGGCCAGACAAAGCTTTTGAATCTCATTGGAGAAAGAAGCACGTCTTTCCCACCTCTCTCAATAAATGGTCATGCCGCCGTCATAGCGCCGGCTGTCCCGGCGCATGGCCCGGTCCAGCTGGCCCAGGCGCAGTTCCGTCTCCGGCAGAACCGCCTCCTGGGTCACTGCCACGCCGGCGGTCTGCACCGCGTTTTCCCCCCAGGAAGCCGCCCGCACCTGCCGGTACAGGGTGCGCAGGCCGGCGGTCTCTTCCTGCAGTCCGCCTGCCGGCGGGGCGGCCAGGGCAACGGTCCCCCCACGCGTGCGGTTGAGCGTCTCCACCTGGCTCTCCCCTGCCGCCGGCATGGACGGCCGCAGCTGATCCAGCACTCTCTCCGCCACCCCCACCGGGGTGGGATCCTCCGGGGGCCCGGAGGCCGGCCGCCGCAGTACGTCTCCCTCCGGACTCAGGCCCCGGGGGATGTCTCCGCTCCGGCTGATCTGACGCCAGACCCGCTCTCCCGCCGTCTCCGGTTCCGCCTCCGGCGGACTGCTGTCCCCACTTCTCTCCCGGGACTGTTCCGCATACTGCAGCTCACGGACATACCGCCCGCCGGCCATCTCCCGCAGCCGCCTGCCGTCTGTCAGCCTCTCCGGCCAGTCCAGCTGCGGTTCCAGTCCGCCAGGCGCAGTTTCCGGTCCCTCCCAGTTCACATCAGGCTGAGCGCCGGTCTGTCTGCGTCCCACTCCAGCCTCATGGGGAAGGGACATCGTCTCCCGGTCCTCATCTTCATCCTCGTTCCTCTCCCACAGCTGCATCAGCAGCTGCTCCAGATAATCCACCACCGGCCGTCCCTCCCTTCATTCGCTGGAACTGATCGAAATCGAAGGCCTGGTTGACCCCCCAGCTCTCCCGGCTGGCGCCGCACACCAGGCACGGTTCCTCCAGGGCACGTTCCCGGCAGCCCGGGCACAGCCGGGCGAGCTCCTCTTCCCGATCCAGCAGGAGATTCAGGGCACACCAGAGATAATCCCGGTCCGTCATTTTCCGGGCACGTTCCTCCGTGGGAAGAGCGCCGAACATGCGGAGCACACGCCATTGAAGGCGCTCATAAGGCGCGTGCTCCAGCCTTTTTTTGCCTCAGCCAGCGCCTCCTCGCTCTGCTGGGGGGACGGGTTGTGTTTCCGGTTGAACCAGGCCCAGGTCTCAGCCAGGCGGGCAATCTCCTCCACTCTCAGGCAGTCCAGCACCTGCCGTCCGCTTTCATATACCGGCTTGCCCCGGCGCTCCAGCGCCTTGGCCAGCAGGCATGCGTTGGAACACAGCGCCTGTTCCCGTCCGTCCTGAGCCAGAAGCGCGCCCTCCCTGCGGGCCTCCAGCACCTCCCAGGCGGACAGCAGCCGCAGTTCCCCCTCGGGCACTGCCAGCCGGTCCGGCCGGCCGGCTGGCAGTGGTTTTCTCCTGTTCCGCCTCATCTTAAACTCCGCTTTCCATCCGCTTCCGGGCGACCAGCGTCAGCTTTTCCACCACCATCTCCCGGAGCTTGGCATCCTCCTGGATCCCACTCCACTGACAGCCGGAATAGATCACCTTCCGGTCCGGCTTGCAGATCACCAGGGAGAAGTCCTTCAGGTCGTAAAAACTCAGTCCGTCGGCAATGGCCTCATCCGTGGCATACAATCGGGTCAGCTCAATCTCGTGACGCTGTGGGCCCTGGACGGTGGCCACCGGCTCATCCTCGCCGAACGCCTCCACCGAGGCAGACTCCCGGCTGGTCCGGCAGTTGTAGCTCTGCACCACTGCCACTTTCTGGCCGTTCAGCTCCAGCCAGATATCGCTGCTGGTGGGAAACCCCGCAATACTCACACTCATTTCCGTCTCCTCCTTACACCGTGATATGGGCAGACAGCCAGATCTGATTCAGTCCGTGGGCCACGGTAAAGGCAAACTCCACCAGGCAGACGGTGGGATCCGAGGACAGGGGCTCCGCCGTCACATCCTCATAGCTGTCAATGATCTCCCGGCTCACACGGTCCTCCAGCTCCATAATCACCTGGCTGCGGATGGCGCCCCGGGTCTGCTCCGTGTTCTTGGCCCGGCTGAATCGTGCGCGCAGGGAATTCCGGATACCGGGAATCACCTCATCCACCACCAGGATCGTGGTCAATTCCATCCAGGTCGTATCCGCCACGCCGCCGGTGGTGGTGCGGGTCGTGACCGCACGCACCACGTAGCAGCCCCCGGCCAGCACCTCCAGCGGTGTGACACCGCCCAGGATCAGATCGTCGATGTCATCGTCGTCATAGACGGTCTCCAGCCCCTCCAGGCCGTAGAGCTGTGCGCCGCCCAGAGGCAGGGCGGGATCCGCAGTGCCGGCGATGGCCCCTGCCAGCGCCGCGGCGCACTCCACACCGCCCTGAGCGGTTCCGGAGGCGTTCACCGCCCCGGGTGCAACCAGCACAACCCGCTCGTCATTCAGCGTCTCCGCCCGCTCAATCAGATCCGCAGTGCTTTCGTTGGCAGCGCCTGCCACCACTGCGATGCGCTCTTTCCGCTCCTCAGAACAGCCGTCCACCATGGTGCGCAAAGCCTGCTGCACCGTGGTCTCAGTGCTGTCGCACACCACCACTGCCACATCCTCCAGCGCCGCGGCGGTGGCAAAGGCCGTGGTGTAGTCGTCGCTTTTCACCGGGATTCCATAGACGACACCGGCGCCATTGCGCAGGGCCAGCTGCGCCAGCCGGCTCAGGGTACACTCACCCACATCCGCCGCGGCCTTGCTGTAGCTGTTCCAGCGATAATACGTCTCATCGGCATCTGCGGTCGCCTCTGCAACCACTGCCACGGTTTTCCCCCGACGGGACCCCACCGTCAGGGCAGACGCCTCGTAGGAAGAATACACTCCCGGCCGCTGCTGTACTGTGATCGAACTCATACCAATCTTCCTTTCACCACAAAGTCAGTAAAGACCCCATAACTGTCGGTCCGGGCAATCAGCCACCCGGCACACCGGCACCGCACCGGCATGTGGTACAGGCCGTCCTGCTCCAGGAACTCCACGCTGTCCGCAGCAAGTTCCAGGACATCCAGACCGCCGGCGCCGCCCGTCATCAACATCTCCGCCGCCACGGCCAGTGCGTCCTGACAATCTCCTTCGCCCCCGTCTCTGGGCGTGTAGAGATCCAGCGTCAAAGTCAGCTCGATGGCCCGGCCATAGAGCTCCTCTTCCTGTCCGGTCTGCGGATTCTTTTTCATGCCCAGATAATCCTGGAAGCCGCCCGGCGCGCACTGAATTGCGCTCAGAGCCACCGCCGCCACCGGTTCACTCCACCGTTTGCGCGCCTGGGGCTCCATGGCTGCCACAGCAGACAGTCCCCCTGTGTTCAGCGTCTGCACCACTGCCTGGCGCAGGGTTTCCAATGCGCCCCTCATGCCGCTTCCTCCGCCGGGCGCAGCGCCATCCACAGATGGGTGGTCTGCCCGGCCACCAGCACCGGCCGCACGGTCATCACCTCATACCGCTCCCCGTTCCATGTGACCCAGCCCTGGTTTCCCAGACCGTCCAGGGGCAGGCTGGGCTCCGCCAGACACAGAAAGCGGTCGGTGCAGTAGCTGCCCAGCGCGCCGGCGGTGTATTGCCACTCCGCCTCTGTCATAGGCTGCACAATGGCCATGGCCTGGCCCTTCTTCGTCCCTGTGCCGTCATAGCAAGCCATCTCCATGCCATAGGTGCGGATCACCCACTCAAACGCATCAATCATCCCCTCACCCCCCGGAACACAAATCCCTCGTCCTTCAGATAAGGGGCCATCAACTCCAGCGCCCGGCGGTACAGCCGCCCGTCCTCCTGCTGACGGCGCTGTACAGACAGGTCTCCGGCTGTGAATGCGGTGATATCTCCTCCGCCCTCGATCTGCTCCAGCCAGTCCAGTACCATCCAGGCCGCTGCCAGGGGATAGTTTCCGCCGCAGTCTCCCGCTGCCACGCCGTCAGCCAGCAAGCTGTCCAACCGGGTACATGCACACCGGCACAGCAGCTCCAGCACGTCCTCATCCTGCTCTGTCCGCTTCAGCTTCCGGACCAGTTCCAGCACCTGTTCCTCCATAAGCCTCTCCCTTCAGATCCGAAACGGCTCGTCCGATTCAAAGCTCTGCTCTCCCGGACCGTACTGCAGCTGAACGGCAGGCAGCAGCAGCTTGTCCGCCTTGGCGCGCATCAGCTTGGTCAGGCCCAGGATCTCTTCCTCATCCAGCTTGCCCGCCACCCGGACCAGCAGGTTATGGTCCGCATCCGGCTCGGCAATCCCTGCCAGCCGCACCAGCTCCCGGCGCAGCCCCTTCAGATACCGTCTGCCCAGTCGGGCCTCCTGTTCCAGCTGTTTGGCGCTTTTGATCACGCCGGCCTTCCTCTGGGCCGGCACCGCCACAAAGGACCACTCATAGGCGTCGGTGGCGCCGGTGAGAATCCCATGGCACAGCTGTCCGTCATAGCTCTCCCCTTTTTCATGGGGGCAGTCGGACAGATCCTGGCCGCACAGGGAACACACCACCCGCTCCACGCTGCATCCCACGCTGACCTCCCGTTTGATCCCGCCGTCGATCTCGGCGATCAGGGCCTCGTTGGCCTGGGTGCGCACCATGTAGGCCCAGCCCTTCAGATAGCAGTAGGGTCGGCCGTCCGCCGTGCGCACGCTCTCCTCCCGCACCACCTGGGTGCGGTAAATCCGGGCCGCCTGTCCCCGGGCGGACCACTCGTGGTCGAACACGCCGGACACCCCGACAAACAGCTGGGAGAGCTGCTCCAGCGTGTTTTCCTCGAACCGCTCATAGTCCCGGTCAATGTCGTTGTCACACAGGCGCACGGCAAACGTATAGACCTCGTCCGCGCTCAACTCCCTGCGGGACAGCAGATTGATCAGTGCCAGATCCGACTGGTCTGCCTTTCCGATGGCCTTCACCGCCGCCGCTTTGCAAATATCCGTCATACTTCCGCTTCTCCCCCATTCAGACTCCTGGCCTGGGCATGGTAGAGCTCTGCCTTGGCCGCCATGTCCTCGTCCTGGAGGTTGACCACATCCCACACCACCTCCAGGCGGCTGTCATAGCCGTGCAGCCGCAGCCACAGCTCGCACACCCGCTCCACCACCGGCTCCACACTGCGCCGGATTGCGTCGATTTCACTGGTGAGGATGTCCGCCTGCTGGCTGCTCATCCGCTCCGTTGTGGACCAGCTCAGGCCCAGCAGGAAGGGCGGGATTCCCGTGCGGGCAACCAGCTGCTCCAGAATCTGCCTCACCGGAATTTCGCTGTCCAGGATCTGTCCGTCTGCGCCGATCACCCGGATGTCCACATCTCCCGCCACAACAAAATCCCGCAGACTGCCGTCCCGGCTCTGCTGCATGGCAGTGGACCACTCCCGGGCCACCCGCGCGCACCGCTCCTGGGCAGTGGCTCCGTTTTCCCCTTTGCACACCACCGCGAAGCGCACATTGCCCGCCCGCTCCCAGTTGGTGCCCACCGTCTGGAAAATCTTCATTAGAATCTCCGCCAGGAAGGGCATGGACCGCAGCAGGGACACCCCGTAGGGCGCCTGGGCCTCAGGCTGGAACGGCGTGAACAGCAGCAGCTCCTGCCGGGGCAGGGGACGGATCACACCGTCCGTCCCCCGGCCGCAAAGGGTAAAGTCCAGCGGCGTGGCGCCCTCTTTGATCTCGATCTGACCGACGTTGCCGCACAGCAGTGCGGCAATCTCCCGTCCGGTCCGGTCCGGAACCATCTCCCCAATGGCCCGGCCGCAGGTAAACAGGGAATCCAGGTAACAGTCCAGGAACGACTGCAGGCCGCGCTGTCCGCGCCCGGTAGGGACTGTGCGCAGAAACTGCTCCATTCCCTCCTGGGCCGCCCGTTCCCGGCACAGCACGCTCACTCCGCCACACAGCCGCACCAGCTTGCTGATGGCCGCATCCACCACCGGGATCCCCTCCCGGATGGCCCGGTAAACGGCCAGCTCTCCGCGGCTCAGCGGCACATAGCCGTCCATGACGGAGAAGGGGTGGCGCCCGGCGTCCCGCAGCTGGGCACAGGCGGCGCCTGCATCCTCAGCACGTTTTTTCCGTCTCAGAAAGCCCACACGCTTCTCCTCCCAACCGCTCAGACGTCCAGCACCTGGCTGGCGTCGGCAAAGATCTTGGCATAGCCGGAGATGGTGGTGATGGCCGCCCGCTCCAGCTGCCGGTCAATGAGTTTGTCATACTCCACGTTCACATCCCCCGCCTTCACCATCTCCAGGGCATAGTGCTTGTCCAGGCCGATGATCTTGCCTGCGGGCACGGCGGAGGAGCGCAGCACCTTGGCCCCCATGGGCGTGATGAGCTTGCCGGTGCCGTGGAAGCTGAGGCCGGCGGCGGCGTCCTGCATCTGGCTCAGGGAGAGCAGCTTCACCATAGTGTCGCTGCCCACCAGCAGGGTGTTGAGCTGATAGGGCTCAAAGCCGTTCCAGAAGGTGAGCAGGTCATTGTAGGTCAGGGTGCCGGCGGACGCCACTTCCACCACGGTGGCGGGGTTGTCGTTGCCGTCGCCGCTGAGCACCACGTTCACCGCGTCCTCCAGGTGCATCCGGCCGATCTGGGCGCCGATCTGCCGCAGGGTGACGGAGAACAGGTCCAGCTTCTGGAACCGGATGGCCTCATAGGAGGCCACCAGCATGCGGCCCCGCTTGTGCAGCCGCACCAGGCTGCTCTGGGTTTTCACAGTGGTCTGGGGAATGGCGGCGCCCTCCGCCACCCGCTTGAGTTTCTTTTCGTCCTCCGGCACAGAGGTGATGGAGCGGTAGTCCATCCCCTCGATGTGGGTCTCGGTGGCGGTGATCTCAGGCAGGATATTGCTCTCGTCAATGCCCACCTTTACCGCCCGGGCAATGTACTCCGGAAAGAGCACTGCGGACTGGGAGGTGGAAAAGAACTTGTCCACCAGATCGGAGCCCGCGCCCTTTACCCGGATGTCAAACCGCTTGAGCTGGCGCTGGAAGGCGTCCAGACCCTCCAGGGCGGTGCCCTTGTACTGCTCACTGGGGTCCAGTTTTTCCAGCACCTGACTGAAGGTGCGCCCGGCCTCCCGGTACATACCCTTTTCCAGTTTTACGTTGTCACACTGATATGCCATGTCTGCTCTGCCTCCTCACAGTTTGATGACGGCGGTTTTGCCGACGGTATCCACCGAGACGATCATGCAGCTGCGCCCGCCAGTGGACACCACCTGCACGCCGCCGTTGCCGTCCACACCCAGGGTGCCCCAGCCCACGGTGGGGGCAGTGGACCCGCTGTAGGCCACCTGAACAAAACCATCCACCTGCACTGCAGCCTTGTCGTCCCCGTCCAGCGCCACAATCACGCCGCAGGGTGCCGCGCCGGCCGTGCCGAAGCTGACGGTATCCGCCGCGGTCAGCGCCACCGCCATACCAATGGCCAGAGGCTTCGCCTCCGTCTGGGTCACGGCAAAGGTGGCTGCCACCTGACCGATGCCCTCAAAAGAAATCTCCATGCTCTTGCTGCTCCTTTCTCATGTTCCTCTATAGAAATCCCCGTTGCCGGGGCATTTCCCGATCCGAACCGCCCGTCTGGGCTCCGGGCCGTTTATCTTGCCCTGCGCGCCACGCTGACCGCAGCCACACTGCATGCCGCCTCCAGGCTCATGACAAAATACCGGATGTCATCCATGGCGTGGTCGTGCTCTTTTTTCACCCTGTCCTCCCCTGCCCGGGTGTCCCAGCAGTACAGGGAAAACTCCCGGATCGCGGCATCGCAGCCCTGACAAATCACAATCTCCCCCGCCCTGAGGGCCTGCGCCGTGCGCCGCACCCCCTCCAGAACCCGGTTGTCCGCCGGCTGCACCGGCCATCCGGCCTGGCGCAGCTGGGTGATGAAGCTGGCCGCCGACGGGTCCACGATCACCAGTTCAATCTGCCGTCCTCCCGCCAGGCGGCGCAGGTCGGCCTCATACTCTCCGTCCGTCTTCTGCCTTCCCTCCGCCCTGGCGTCATAGTAATATTCCTCCACCCGGTACCACACCGGACCGATCCGGCCCCACAGGCCGAAAGAGGCCGGGTTTCTGGTCCCGTAGTCGCAGGAGATCCTCCAGGCCTCATACCCCTCCGCCGGCGCCGGGGAGAGGGCGGCCGCATCGAAGAAGTCATAGACCAACCCCTCCGCGGCCACCCATTCCCCCAGTACATACCGCCGGTAGAACACGCCTTGGAACATCCGCTGATATCTGTTTCGCACCTGGGCGGACAGGCTGGGATTGTCCTCCATGGTGAAGTGCAGGTAGAGTGCTCCCTTCTCCTGGGCTTTGCAGATCCACTCCTTATAAAACCAGTGCTCCGGCCCAGCCGGATTGCAGGAAAACCAGACCCGGCTTCCCTCCACCGAGCAGCGGGCGCAGGCCTGCTCCACAAAGGATCTGGGCATCAGCACCGCCTCGTCCAGCAGAACGCCCGCCAGCGTTACCCCCTGGATCAGGGCGGGGCTGCCCTCGTTGCGGCCGCCATACAGATAGAAGGTGTTTTCCCTGCGCCCCAGCCGGACCTGCAGCAGATTGCGGCTCACCTTTTCCTCCACGGAAAATCCCAGCCTTCGCAGCACAGGCAGCACCGGTGTGAGCAGGTTCCTGCGCACGCTGTTCAGCGTGGCCGCGCACAGGCCGAACTGCCTCCCCTGGTGACAGCTCATGGCCCACAGGAAAAACGCGATTCCCATGGCAAAGGTCTTGCCGGAGCGTACCGCCCCATCGCAGATCACCGCGTCATACCGTTCCCTCCACCACTGAAACAGCCTGCGCTGCTTCTGCGAAAACACCGGTCCTCTCAAGTCTCTTCTCCCCGCAGACCGTCCAGAAAGGTATCCAGGGCCTTGTCCTCCTCCTGCTGGCTCAGCCGGTCCAGCAGTTCCAGCGCCTTCAGCCGGTCAATGAGCTTGATTTCCACCGTGCCGTTCCCGCTGCGTCTGAGCTCCACCAGTCCCCTCAGATCCAGTTCGTCAATCCTGTCCGCATCCTCCTGGGTGAAGTAGGCCAGCTTCACCGCGTCGTTGCTCTTGCTGTTGGCCAGCCTGCGCAGATCGTTTATGATTTTCTGCCGCTCCATGGTCCACTCTCCCTCCACCCCGTCCCTGAGCGGCGCCGTTTGTTGCCTGTTTCGATGCAAAGAAAAAAATGTTTCGCAGTTTGACGCATTGACAAGCTGTGCCGCCGGTGATAGAGTGTTATGCTGAAAAAGAACGGAGGTCTCAGACGAGAAATGGCAGATCAGAGCATATCATCACAGGAAAAAAGGACCCTCATGACGGAGGGCAATATTCTGAAAATCCTGATTCGGTTCGCATTCCCCCTTTTCCTGGGAAACTTGTTCCAGCAGATGTACAATGCGGTGGACTCCCTGGTGGTCGGCCGCTTCTGCGGCGACAACGCCCTGGCTGCCGTGAGTTCCTCAGGTAGCCTGTGTTTTTTGATCATCGGGTTTTTCCAGGGCGTCTTTGTGGGCGCCAGCGTCCTGATCTCCCGGCACTATGGGGCCAGAGACAAGGAGAAGATGGACAAGGCCATCCACACCACCGTGGTATTCGCCCTCATCGCCGGCGTGATCCTGTCCATCCTGGGCGTCTGCTTCACCCCCACCATCCTGCGCTGGATGGGCACGCCGGAAAATGTCATGCCCAACTCTGTGACCTACTTCCGGGTCTACTGCTGCGGGCTGCTGGCCCTGGTGCTGTACAACACCGCCAACGGCATTTTCCAGGCCCTGGGTGACAGCCGCCACCCCCTGTACTACCTGATGATTGCCGCCGGCCTCAACGTGGTGCTGGATCTGCTGTTTGTGGCCGTGTTCAAATGGGGCGTGGCCGGCGCCGCCTTCGCCACCGCCATCGGCCAGGCGGTGAGTGCCATCCTGGGCTTCGCCCACCTGATGAGCGGCCGGTTCGTCGCCAAAATCTCCTTCCAAAAGCTGCGGCCGGACTGGTCCGTTATGAAGCAGGTGCTCCATCTGGGTCTGCCCAGCGGCGTGCAGAACAGCGTGATCGCCATCGCCAATCTGGTGGTGCAGTCCAACATCAACGCCTTCGGCGACAACGCCATGGCCGGCTGCGGCAGCTACTCCAAAATCGAAGGCTTCGTCTTCCTGCCCATCACCTGTCTGACCCTGGCCCTGACCACCTTCACCAGCCAGAACCTGGGTGCCCGGAACTATGACCGGGTCCGCAACGGCACGAAGCTGGGCATCGGCCTGACGGTGGGCCTGGCTGAACTCATCGGCGTGCTGTTCTTTATCCTGGCGCCTTTTCTGGTGGGTCTGTTCAGCTCCACACCGGAGGTGGTTGCCTACGGAATCCGCCAGGCCCGGGTGGAGGCCCTGTTTTACTTCCTGCTGGGCTTCTCCCATGCCTGTGCCGCCGTCCTGCGGGGCGCAGGCCGCACGATCATCCCCATGGGCGTCATGCTGGCCATCTGGTGCGTAGTCCGCATTACCTACATCACCATCATGGTCCGGCTGATTCCGGACATCACCGTGGTGTTCACCGCCTATCCGGTCACCTGGTGTCTCAGTTCCATTCTGTTCCTTCTCATCCTGCGCCGCGGGCGCTGGATGGAACTTCACCTGTAAAACCGTCCAGCAAAAACGCCGGCTGTCCTTGGAACCCCTCCAAAGACAGCCGGCGTTTTCAGTTCATATTTTATTTGGGCGGGAACAGCCGCAATGCATTCTTCCAACAGATCTGCTCCCGTGCTTCCTGTGAAATTTCAACCTGATCAATGAAATTGCAGAATGTTTCCATGGACTCAAACGGATAGTCCACAGCAAATAAAATCCTGTCTGCCCCCATTTCTTCAATTGCGCAGCGCAACGCAGGTCCAGATGCATTTCCACTAACAGTAATATATATATTTTTTAAAAAATAAGCAGACGGCAACAACTTATTCTTAG
This sequence comes from uncultured Oscillospiraceae bacterium, assembly GCA_944385435.1. Classification (GTDB taxonomy): domain Bacteria; phylum Bacillota; class Clostridia; order Oscillospirales; family Oscillospiraceae; genus Enterenecus. Next base: position 3,963 of record CALWXG010000048.1, on the reverse strand, counting down.
AGTCCATCGGACTAACCTTCCACCGCTCATCAATCCTTCGAAATACAAAGGGTAGCATCTCTCCCATATGTCCCATTATTAATTTAGCTTCCGGATGGCGGTCAAAAATTCCACCGAATACCAGCCGCAATACGTAAGTCGCCGTATCTGAACCCCAAGACCACGTTGATCCATTCAGGCAATCAAACCCGCGATACAGAGTCATCGCGTCCAATGGCGTTTCCGCAGGATGAATATATAAAAATGCTCCTGTGTCTTCTGCAGCCTGCCACAAAGGTTCATATTCGGAATCATCAAGATAAAGTCCAGGTCTGGGAGAGCCGCTTACCACAGCACCTATGAATCCCTGCAGTTTCATACACCGCCGCAACTCTGCAGCAGCTGCCTCCCCACATTGCATCGGCAACGTTGCGAACGCCTGATATCGATCCGGATGCACAGCAATAACCTCATTCGCCAAATAATCGTTAAACTTTTTTGTCTCCGAAATTCCTTCATTCAAATCATCGATGTAATCAAATCCAATCGATCCTGACATCAAAACACATCGTTCCACTTCACAAGCATCCATAACTTTCAATCGGAGCTCGCCACCATCACAAATAATTGGATTCAATCGTTTGACTTCATCCGGATTCAACGGGAACGGACGTGCTTTACCCCGCGGGGTAGTATATCGCAGAGCCATAAACTCCGGTGTCGAGATATGCTCTTCAATCGCTATTTTTTTCATGGTTCTAACCTCACTTTTCATCCGCTTTGTAACTTGTGATTCCCACAATCATCACCATTGCGATTCCGGATATCACCAACAAGATCCATGCTACGCTGCTGTATTTTCCAAATGCTTTCGCACCTACGGCCATCACCAAGAAAGAAAGAGACCGCACGATATTTCCTGCCGTTGTAATCACTCGGCTTACAGAAGCAAATTCCCTTGGCCCGAACGCAGTGATCATCATAGACGGCATCAGGTTTCCAATCCCGCCCAAAGAAGTTCCGAGCAAAATCACACCCACAAACGCAATCGTTTGATTCATAGGAAGGGCCAGGATCAGGAATGTGAGCATGTACCAAGCCGCATAAATTATAGAGGCTTTCTTTGTTCCAATTCGATCATCAATAACGCCCCAGACAAAGCTTCCAACTAGACCAATTGCCGCAGCAATTGAAAGCATTCTTACAGCAACATCCTGCTGGAATCCATTTTGCATCAAATAAGGCACCGTCTGAGAAATCATTCCCTGTGTGACCAGAAAAAGCAGACCATAAGCAAAAGCGATCAACCAAACATTTCGATTTGTCAAAAGTTTTTTTATTGTCCAAATACTTCTATGCGCATTCCCTGAATTAACTCCTTGCTGTGTCGGATATTTCCCATTATCCGGCTGAAGCCCAACTTCCTGGGGTGTGTCCCGAATCCAAAACCACGACACTACTCCCAAAATAGCCACAGCGATTCCAATTATCAAAAACGCATGTGATAACCCCAGGCCACCAATGGAAACATTCAAAATGGGGACAAACAGGAATGAGGCTGCCGGCAAACCCATAGTCGTGATTCCAAGAATAAATCCCTTTCTCCTGGGAAACCAGTTGGCAATTACTGCGTTTGAGCCCACATTGCAGAACCCATGTCCAGCAAAATTAAACACAATCATACATACCAGGTAGCCAGCTACACTGTGGATATACCCAAATAACGCAATTGCCACTCCGCAGACAATTAGCGTTAATGTAATGACACCTCTGGCGCCTTTTTTTGCAACCAGCTGACCGAATAAAACAGATCCCAATACTCCCACCAATGACGCCACTGTCGCCATTGTCAGCAGTACGCCATTATCCCAGCCATATGCTCCGCAAAATGCGGGATTCCATACGTTCATGCCTGATGTAGTAAATGCGCCAAAAATAAAGTACGTCAAAATGGAATGGAACACAAGACTGTAACCCAAGGCAAACGATTTCTTTTGGTTCATTTTACTTCCTCCCTTGTTTTTTGATACTGTAAGTATAAGGGAGGATATCACTACCTGTAAAATACAGATGTTGGATAGTTTATTAAAAAGCTTCTATGGATTTTTCCTAATTTTTGTGGTATTTTTATAGTATCTTATTGGCTTAGGAGCGATACTGCGTGGAACTGAATTCTCTACGATATTTTGTCTGTGTAGCCAATTATCTCAGCTTCAGCCGTGCTGCTGAGCACCTTTACATTTCTCAACCCGCTTTGAGCTATCATATTTCAAACCTGGAAAAGGAATTGGGTGTTTCACTCTTTATTCGCGAAAAACGGCATATTGCACTTACTGAAGCTGGGAAAATCCTTTTGGAAGAGGCTGATCAAGTTTGTTCTCATGTTGATGCAGCCTTTCAACGAGTTGCTCAGTTAACTGAAGCATCTGCCAACACCCTTCGTTTTGGTTTTGTTGAACTTTTGATTACTCCATGCTTCAATCATTTTATCTCGCCTTTCCTACTTCAAAATCCACAATTCCATGGTGTCACCGAACGATGTTCAAATTTACATTTACTAGATGAGCTTCTTCTAAAAAACAGCTACGACTTCGTCTTCAGCCGCAAATTTCTCTGCGATTTATACCGCGACCCCAAGCAACTTGCCACACGTACCGTAATGCGAGATTGTGTTTCAATCATTGTCCCATCCTCTTATCCTTGTTCGCAATATAAATCCATTCGGGATCTATCTCCTCTGTCGGAGTATAAGCTTCTCATGTTGGATCAGTCTGTAGCCGGTGATTGTTATGACCCTTGTTTTAAAACGCTCCTAAGTGCCCATGGTTATTTCTCTGCTCCACATGACTGTGCTGTAAGAAACATGGATGATCTCATGGGGCAAGTGGCTGCTGGTCGAGGCTTCTCTATTGTCCCATTTTATCACACCATTCCCCTGTCCTATCACGGAGCAAAACTCATCCGATTGGAAGGCGATGACGTTCCAAATGCAGATATTGTTTTAGCCTGGAATCACTCCAGCATGACGCCATCAAAAGAACAATTTCTTTCTTTTATCAACACTCATTTCCAACAACCATTTGAAATATCCTAACTTTTTGGCCTTTATTCGGCCCTCTTTCACGTCATCCATCCAAGTCGAATAAAGGGCTTACTCAGAGATCACCCTCACTCAACACCGTGAACACCCCCCAGTACACGGGGTTTCAACTGTATATATTACGCAACGCCGCAAAGAGCTTCCTACTACTCTGGAACTGCATGTTACGTGTGAATAGACCATAATTCACAGTAAAACAGTGAGTCCAACATCCTGTTTATAGTAAACGACATAACTATTTTTATTTTACCAAGAAGGCACAATAGCGCTGACAATCAGTTTCAATCGTCAAAGTAAAGATACTAAAGTCGCTTACTATAAAATAAACAGAGGTATTGCCATGATAAATGAAGAAAAGATTTTAGACCTGCTCGCACAAATGAATGGCCGCTTGGATAAGATGGACAGCCACTTGGACAGGCTCGAAGAAAATCAGAGCAAAATGCAGGCCACCTTGACCAAAGTGGCCGTCACCCAGGAGAATGTGGTCTTGCCTCAGCTGAAGTTGCTGGCAGAGGGGCACCAGGCGCTTCTGGAAACTCTTGCCCCCAAGAGCCGTGTGGAAAAGCTTGAGTAGGAATTGGGTCTTCTGAAAATCGTCGTCCGTACACTATCGCAAGACGTAGCAGATCTGAAGAAAGCACAATAGTTTATTGGCTGAATTTGGATGTTTTTGAGGCCGTCAAGGTGGAAACCATTGGAGCACAACGTTTTCAGTAAGATTGCAACCATTCAGCAATGTTCCCAGAAAAAATCGGGGGGGCAGCCGTTCATCCGCGGCCGTCCCCCCGAACTGCCTCATGTTTCATTTGTGATAGCTGGATCCTTCCTGGATTTTGAACGCCCGATAGATCTGTTCCAGCACCATCACCCTGGCCAGATGG
>CALWXG010000047.1 GCA_944385435.1 uncultured Oscillospiraceae bacterium | reverse complement strand
TGAACACCAGCGATCTTTTTACCCAGCACGCCAGGCCTTGGCGTGCTGGGTTTTTCGCCTATACATTTGACGCTTACGTTACAACTGTTGGGAGTGAAGATGACTATATCTCGCTGACTGATATGGCGAAACACAAAAATCCAAGTGAGCCTTATATTGTTGTCTGTAACTGGCTTAGGACAACAAGCACAATTCAATTTTTGGGATTATGGAAAAAACTAAACAATCCAAACTTTAACCCTATCGTTTTCGATAGGTTTAAAGCAGAGTCTGGAGAAAACGCTTTCACCCTCTCTCCGCGCAGGTGGATTAAAGAAACAAATGCAATAGGTATAACATCAAAGTCTGGTCGCTATGGAGGCGGAACTTTTGCCCACAAGGACATCGCTTTTGAATTTGCTTCCTGGCTTTCCCCTGAGTTCAAACTATATATCATCAAAGATTACCAGCGCCTAAAAGAGGACGAAGGGCACCGGCTGGCTCTTGATTGGAACGTCAAAAGGATATTGGTTAGCGCAAACTATAAAATTCACACAGACGCTATCAAAGAGAATCTAATTCCCCCAGAGCTTTCCAAACAGCAACAGTCTTATGTCTATGCGGATGAAGCTGACCTGCTGAACGTTGTCCTGTTTGGCAAGACCGCCAAGCAGTGGCGCGTAGAACATCCAGGAGTTAAAGGAAACATCCGGGATTATGCCACCATTGAGCAACTGCTTGTGTTGACTAACTTGGAGAATCTAAATGCCTATCTAGTAAAACAAGGAGTTACACAACCGGAACGCATGAAGAAACTCCGTGACACAGTGGTCTATCAGCTGAAAACTCTTTCGGGAAGTAAGGGAGCAAGAGAGCTGAACTATATTCACAATCAATTAAAACTACCCGTAGACGAGTAACAGCTTCCGAATATAATCCTACAAGGAGAGGGCAAAGCCGGGGACTAACCTCCCCGGCCTCTTTTTGCCCATTTCCCCTTGTATAGGGCTGGGGTGATGTTGTAGGTACCCTCAGAGAGTTATGCCTTATGCGTCCCTATTTTCTTGTGCAGGAGGGAGGAGAAGGTACACCGGAGGGGGATATAGGAGGTGGGTATCCGCCCCCTATATCCCCCTTGAGCACCCGCGAACTCCCAAAGCGTTTCTGCCTGAAAAATTTTGAAAATATAAGAGATCCACCCGCTGACCGATGAAGAGATCCCCAGATTCCTGGCCGCTATCGATGGTCATCCTATGCGCAACGCTTTTGCCCTGTGTCTGTTTGCCGGGCTGCGAGAGGGGGAATGCCTGGGCCTGTCCTGGGATCAGGTGGACTTCCAGGCCAAGCGGATCACCGTCAGCCAGCAGCTCCAGAAGGAGAAAAAGCAAGGGGCACGGTACCACATCGCCCCTACCACCAAGAGCGGGAAGCCCCGCCAGATCGAGCCGCCAGAGATTACCTTCCAGTACCTCCGGGCGGAGCGGGCCCGCCAGGCGGAGAATCAGCTTGCCGCCGGAGAGTATTGGAACAACCCGGACAATCTGGTTTTCACCGATGCCACGGGGAAGCACCTGGCAATATACACGTTCTACTCCAACTTCAAGCGGATCGCCGCCCGGATCGGAAGGCCGGATACCCGCCCCCACGATCTCCGACACACCGCCGCAACGGTGGCCACAGCCTCCGGGGCGGATATCAAGAGCGTTCAGGACCTGATGGGCCATGCCACGGCCAGCTTTACCTTAAACGTCTACGCCCACACCAGCGACCAGATGAGGCGGGACACGGCGGCCAGGATGCAGAGCTATTATGACAATTTGGCCGTCCAGCGGAAGGCATGAAATACCCCGCCAGATTGACCGTCTGGCGGGGTATTTTTCGCTGTTTGGGGTAAATGCAGGGGTATGGGAATTTTCTCACCTGTTCGGACAACACTTTTTCCGGATTAAAAGCCGCTCATAGCACAAAAACCACCTGATTCAGAACGAATCAAGTGGTTTTTATTTGGCGCAGCGGGAGGGATTCGAACCCTCGAGCGGTTTCAGCCGCTACACGATTTCCAATCGTGCTCGTTATGACCTCTTCGATACCGCTGCAGGTGGCTGGCACGTTTGGTCAACGGATGTTATTATACCAGCTTTTTTCCTAATGTCAAGCTATTTTTTCGATTCACCACTTTTTTCTTTCGGCGCGAAGATCCCCTCTCTGCTGCTCCCCTTCCATCCAGTTCAGCGCCCCCTGCCGATATCTCAGATCCGCTTGTTTCCGCAGCCATCTCCCGTCGCTCCCGCACCCACCGGAGCAGCAGATGCAGTACTTCCGGGGAGAGCAAAATCAGCGCCGCCAGATTCGGGATGGCCAGCAGGCCGTTGAACAGATCCACCAGTTCCCATACCGCAGACAGATCCGCCACCGCCCCCAAAATCACGCAGGCTGGAAAAACAAGGTGATACAGCCCGACTGCCCACCGGGAACGGGTCAGGGTTTCCAGCCCCCGTTTCCCGTAGTATCCGGCACCCAGAAGAGATGTGAAGGCAAACAGAACCAGGCTGATGGATACAATCCACTCCCCCGCCTTTCCGAATACCGTGGCAAAACCGGAGGCCGTCAGGGGGGCCCCCAGCGCACCGTCCGGAATGCTTCCGCCCTCAATCATATCCAAAGCCGCCTCCGGCGTGTAAACCCCCGAGGTGAGAATCACCAGTGCGGTCACCGTACAGATCACCAGGGTGGCAAAAAACACCTCAAAGATCCCCCACATCCCCTGCTGTGCCGGTTCGTCCACATCGGCACAGGCATGGGCAATGGCCGACATGCCAAGCCCTGCCTCATTGGTAAAGACGCCTCTGGCCACACCATAGCGCAATGCCAGGCCCATGGAGTACCCGCCCGCCGCCGCTCTGGGTTCAAAGGCATACCGCACAATGTCCCCCAGGGCATCCGGAAGTTTCTGAATATGGCAGGCGATCACCAGCAGTCCCCCGCCGATAAACAGGAAGGCCATCAGCGGCACCAGCAGTTCACTCAGCTTTCCCACCCGGCGGATTCCTCCCACCAGCACCGCCGACACCACCACAGCCAGGATGACTCCAACCGCCAGCCGGTTTGTCCCCGCGGAAGTCGACAGCGCCGTGGCAATGGAATTGGACTGGGCCAGATTTCCTCCTGCCAGTGTCTCCGCCACACACAGCACCGCGTAGATTTTGGCCAAACCGGGCAGATGCAGACCCTTGCGGATGTATTCCATAGGCCCGCCCCGCCACTGTCCGTCCGGTCCCTTCTCCCGGTGCCGCACTGCCAGAATCTTCTCCGCGCACCCGGTCATCATCCCCAGAAAGGCAGAGATCCACATCCAGAACACCGCTCCGGGCCCGCCGTAAAAAATGGCGGCCGCCACGCCGGCAATCGACCCGGTTCCGATGGTAGCCGCCAGCGCGGTGGACAGAGCCTGCAGCTGGGTAATGCCGCCGCTTTTCACCCGTCTCTTTTTCGCCAGCAGCGAACCCACACTGGCGCGCAGCCAGAGGCGGAAGTGAAACAACTGAAAAAAACCCGTCCGGATGGAATAATATCCCCCCACCAGCAGGAAGGCAACCAGAAGCGGCCCGCCCCAGAGCAACCCGCTCAGTTCTGATAACACAGCCATGTCCGCACCCCCAGTCACAGGGTATGCGGACACGGTTTTCCCTTATGCCTGTTTTTTGTCCCGCTCGGCAGTGCCGCCCGCAGAATGGTGCTGCCGCGAACTTTTTCTTCCCCACACCGAAATTTGCTCTTGTCTCTTCTTGCAGATTGCAGTACAATTTAAGCTGTAACTGCATGCGCGCACAAGGATGATCCCGCGAAACCCAGGGAAATGATATTGTGTCCGCCCGCCAAGATGAGAAAGGGTGCAGAAAGAGATGAAGGTACAGGAATTACGGCAAATGCTCAGCGGAGCAGAGCGAAGCCTGTTGGAAAAGGCATTTGTCGAGAGCTACAAAAAATTCACAAAAGCCCAGAAAGAAAAGGCCGACCTGCTGATACAGGCTGTTCTGGCCGGAGAAACTCCTCCCAAGGCTCCCAAAAAACAGCCCTTGGATTTTGAAACCCTGGAGAAGCAAATCAACCGTTTTATCCAAAACGTACAAGAAGGAAACTATACTCTGCAACGCAGGTTGCCGTTCAAGCGATTCATAAAGGAGCTGGACCAGGTTAAGCCGGACAGCGAACATTTCGAGCAGGCGGTTTCCTTGCTGAGCGACTTATATTTCCTGGCATCCCAGGTGTATGCAATGAACCCGTTTTTCATAGACGATGTCTACCGTTCCATCGGCATCTCCCAGTCTGATTTCTACCTCCTGTTGGCGGAAAAGACATTCTGCTCAGGCTACAGCTGGCAGAATGTCGCCTCCATGGCCAGAATCGCCTGCACGTGCATTCTAGGCCTCGATACCTTTCATTTGGAGCTGCCGTTGGAATTTGCGGCCTTGCTTCCCACGCCGGATGTCTGCAATATTGCCATAGAAGAATGTAAAAGAGAAGTCCAGGAACGGCTGGACCGTCTCTCCAAGCCCTCAAAAAACACTTCCTTTCCGAACTGTGATCCGGAAGATGAGATTAACCGTTTCTGCGACCTGATTCTGATCCTGTACATCCAGTTGGGTGAAGTGGAGCAAGGGTGCAAATACTATTTCAAGAACCTGATCGTTCCGGACAGGCAGTCTAAATCGGAGTTCGCACTGGAGATTGCCCTACTGGTCGGGGATGACGCCGACTGGATCTATATCTACAAATATGCCTCCAGGCACGGATTTCTATCGGGCAGTTTATTGGAGGACGAATTTGAGGACGAATTCAAGGAGAGACTGAAACGGCAGCATACCCGTCCCAAAGACCCACTGCCGTTCAAGCTCCCTTGACCGTACCCGTTTCCCGTCTGCATCCGCATCAAAGAAAACAAACAGGGACCAGAACCCTCCGGACACCTCGTCCGACAGGTTCTGGCCCCCCTTTTTGTATCTGATGCAGCGGCTCTCTGAATCCGGTGCCGTTTCGTTTACTCCACCGTCACGCTCTTGGCCAGGTTCCTGGGCTTATCGATGTCGCAGCCCCGCTGCAGCGCCACGTAATAGGCGTACAGCTGCATGGGAATCACCCCCAGAGAGGGCAGCAGCATGGGGTTGGTGTCCGGAATGGTAACCAGTCCGTTGGCCAGCTTTGCCATCTCCGCCCGGTGAGACTCGGTGGTCAGGGCCAGCACATCCGCCCCGCGGCTCTTCACCTCCACCACATTGCTCATGGCCTTTTCAAACAGCCGGCCGTAGGTGGCCAGCGCCACCACCAGCGTGCCGTCCTCAATGAGGGAAATGGTTCCGTGCTTCAGCTCACCGGAGGCGTATGCCTCCGAGTGAATGTAGGAGATCTCCTTCAGCTTCAGGGAGCCCTCCAGGCCCAGGGCATAATCCAGGTTCCGCCCGATATAAAATACGGAGTCGTGATTGAAATACTGGGAGGCGTAGTATTGGATGTCCTCCCGCCGCTCCAGAACCTGCTCCATCTGAGCGGGCAGAAGCAGCATCTCCTGCAAGATCTGATCGTATTCCGCCCGCTCCATCGTGCCCAGCCGGCGGGCAAAATACAGGCCCAGCAGATCCACCACCGCGAGCTGGGTGGAGTAGGCTTTGGTGGTGGCCACGGCAATCTCCGGCCCGGCCCACGTATAGAGCACCTCGTCGGACTCCCGGGCAATGGAGGAGCCCACCACGTTGACGATGGACAGGATCTTTCCCCCCAGCCGCCGGGCCTCCCGCAGAGCCGCCATGGTGTCCAGCGTCTCTCCGGACTGGCTGATCACCAGCACCAGGGTCCGCTCATCCACGATGGGTTCCCGGTACCGGAACTCCGAGGCCAGGGACACCTCCACCGGAATGCGGAGGATCCGCTCCAGGTTGTATTTCCCCACCATGCCCACATGGTAGGACGAACCGCAGGCCACAATATAGATCTTGCGGATCTCCCGGATGTAGTCGTCGGTGAGGCCGAAGTCCTCAAAGACCACCTCTCCGTCCCTGATCCGGGGAAAGATGGCCCGGCGCACGGCCTCCGGCTGCTCCATGATTTCCTTGAACATGAAGTGCTCGTAGCCGCCCTTTTCCGCCGCGTCAATCTCCCAGTCCACATGGGAGATCTCCTTGTCCACCGGCTGCAGGAAATGGTTGTAGCACTGCACACCGTCCCGGGTGAGCACCGCCAGCTCCCCGTCATCCATATAGATGACGTCCCGGGTGTGCTTGATGATGGCCGTCACGTCCGAGGCCAGGAAATTCTCGCCCTTGCCCAGCCCCAGGATCAGGGGGCTGTCCCGGCGCACGGCAATGAGCTGGTCAGGGGTATCAGAGCAGAGGATGCCCAGGGCATAGGCCCCCTCAATCCGGTGGAGCACCCGCCCCACCGCCTGGAGCAGGTCTCCGTCATAGAAATACTCGATGAGCTGAGCCACCACTTCTGTGTCCGTCTCCGAGGTGAAGGGGACCCCCTGGCTCTCCAGAAACTGTTTCAGTGCGGAATAGTTCTCGATGATGCCGTTGTGAACCACCGCGATTTTTCCGCTCCGGCTGACCTGTGGGTGGGAGTTGATGTCGGACGGGGCCCCGTGGGTGGCCCAGCGGGTATGCCCGATGCCCACCGTCCCGTGTATGGCCGCGCCTGCTTCCAGCAGATCCGAGAGGACCTGAAGCCTCCCCTTCGCCTTTGCGACCTTCAGCGCTCCGTCACTGTAAATGGCCACACCGGCTGAGTCATAGCCCCGGTATTCCAGCCGGGTCAGTCCGTCCAGCAAAACAGGGCAGGCCTCCTGCGCCCCAATGTATCCTACGATTCCACACATGATTGTTGCGTTCCCTCCGGGGTTAGAATCTGCGCCGAACGCCGTTGCTCAGCGGTTGTGCTCCATGGCGGCGGCCTCCTGCTGGATGTGCCGGTCCACCTGATTGGCAAATTCCAGGGCCGCGTTGTGGCCCATCTTCTTGTTTCGGTTGTTCATGGCTGCCACTTCAATGATCACCGCCAGATTTCTGCCCGGCTTCACCGGGATGGTCAGCGTGGGAATTTCCACGTCCAGAATGTTGGTGAAGAATTCGTCCGCCCCCAGCCGGTCATAGATGGCGCCTTCCTTCCACACCTCCAGATTGACCAGCATATCCACCGCGCAGTCAAACTTCACCGCGGACATGCCGAACAGGCGGCGCACATCCACCACGCCGATGCCCCGCAGCTCGATGTAGTGGCGGATCAGCTCCGGCGCGGTGCCAAACAGCCGGTTGTTCAGTCCCCGGCGGATCTCCACCGCGTCGTCCGCAATCAGACGGTGGCCCCGCTTGACCAGCTCGATGGCCGTCTCGCTCTTCCCCACGCCGGATTCGCCCATGAGCAGCACGCCCTCGCCGTATACCTCCACCAGCACGCCGTGACGGGTGATGCAGGGAGACAGCGCCATGCGCAGATAGGCGATCAGCGTGCTCATGATATTTGCCGTATTCTCCTGGGTGCGCAGCAGAACCTGGTTGTGCTTTACCGCCATCTCCATGCACTCGGGAAACGGCTCCAGATTTCTGGCCAGAATCAGAGCGGGCACATGGTAGGACAGCAGCTGGTCAAACCTCTGCCTGCGCTCCTCCGGACTGATCCGCTCCAGATAGGAAGTCTCCACCAGGCCGATCAGCTGCATGCGCTTTTCATCAAAGTAGTCGAAAAAGCCGGTGAGCTGCAGACCGGGCCGGTTCACATCCTCTGTGGTGATGACCCGGTCCCGGTACCCCTCCGGGGCAAAGAGGACCTCCAGATTGAAATTGTCAATGATTGTGCCGAGGCGAATGCTTGGAACAGATGCCATGCCAATCCCTCCATTTCAGTTTAAAACATCTTTTGTTATTCTACCATATTCCCGCCCTGAAAAAAATAGTCGATTACAGAAATTCAGGCTTGATTTTTTCTCTGACTTCTGCTAAGATAGCGTAGTTATCGTGTGATCACAAATCCAAGCAGCAAGGAGGTTTGTCAATATGGCCAAATGTGAGTTCTGCGGCAAGGGCGTTAACTTCGGCATCCAGGTTTCCCACTCCCATCGTCGCTCCAACCGCCCCTGGAAGCCCAACGTCAAGCGCGTGAAGGCTGTGGTGGACGGCACTCCCAAGCACGTTTATGTGTGCACCCGCTGCCTCCGCTCCGGCAAGGTCACCCGTGCCGTGTAATTGGATACCGTTTTTAATGCAAATTTCCCCTGACCGTGAAAACGGCCAGGGGAAATTTTCGTTCTGCACAGGTTCCGGGAATCCGCGGCCGTCCCGCATCAGATCCAGGACTCCTCCGGCTCCAGTTCATCTTTGCGCTGCCGGGTCATCAGGCGCACCAGCACCTCGTGGGGATCCCGCTCCTCATACAGCACCTCGTACGCGCCGAAGGTGATGGGCATCTCCACCCCCGCCTTCTCGGCCAGTTCCTTGGCGCTGGCCGCGGCGTAATATCCTTCCACCACGGCGCCGCCCATCTCCTCCATGGCCTGCCTGATGGTCTTTCCCTGCCCCAGCAGGATGCCGGCCCGGCGGTTTCTGGAGTGCATGGAGGTACAGGTCACAATCAGATCGCCCACGCCGGCCAGCCCGGCAAAGGTCTCCTTCCGGGCGCCCATGGCCACACCCAGCCGGGCGATTTCCGTCAGGCCCCGGGTCATCAGCATGGCCTTGGTGTTGTCCCCGTAGCCCATGCCGTCGCAGCAGCCCGCGCACAGGGCGATGACGTTCTTCAGCGCAGCGCCGATCTCCACCCCCACAATATCCGGGGAGGTGTAGATGCGCAGCCGGCTGTTCATGAATGCGTCCTGCACCAGCTCGGCGGCCTGGCGGCTCTGGGAGGCCACCACCACTGCCGTGGGAACCCGGCGGCCCACCTCCTCCGCGTGGGAGGGGCCGGAGAGCACCACCACCGGGCACTTTCCCTGCAGCTCCTCCTCCGCCACCTGATGGAGCAGAAGGGCAGAATCCTTCTCAATTCCCTTGGATACCAGCACCACCGGCGTACCCGGATCCACCTGTCCGGCCAGCTGCCGGGCTGTGGAGCGCACGGCAAAAGACGGGGTGGCCAGCACCACCATCTGACAGCCCTTGACGCAGGCCATGTCCGTGGTCAGTTCCAGTTCCTCCGGCAGAGGGACCCCCTTGAGCATTGGGTTCTCCCGCCGCTCCCGCAGGACCTGGCTCTCCCGGTCTGTATAGCTCCACAGGGCGACCTGATGCCCATTTTCCAACAGCACCAGGGCCAGAGCCGTCCCCCAGGCGCCGCTGCCAATTACCGCTGATCTCATGTATGGTCCTCCACGTCCGCTTGCTCTTCCGGTTCCAGCTCCTGCGTCTCCGCCTGGGCCGGTTCCGGCTGAGCCGTTTTCTTATGCAATGTAAATTTGGATTCCGTCCCGTTCACCAGGCGCACGATATTGCCCCGGTGCTTCCACACAATCAGGACGCCCACGATGACGCTCAGCAGGGTCACCAGGGTGTCCTGGTAGACAAAGCCGGAGACAAAGGGGAAGGAGACGCCCGCCCAGCAGGAGCCCAGGGAAACATACCGGGTGGCGATGGCCAGAATCAGAAAGCCTCCCCACACCACCAGGGCAACCCGCCAGTCCAGCATCAGGGCGATGGTGCCTCCGGACAGAATGCCCTTCCCGCCCCGGAACTGGAACGTGCAGGGGAACATATGCCCCAGCAGGCAGAACAGCCCGGACCAGTATTTGCCCAGCACCGTCAGTTCCGGAGAGAGCAGACTGGCAATCCAGGAGGAAAAGAGCACCGCGATGACCGCTTTGAGCACATCGGAGAGAATCACCACCGCGGTGAGCGGCCCTCCGAAGGTGCGGTAGAAGTTGGTCAGCCCCGCGTTGCCGCTGCCATGGGTGCGCACGTCATCCCGGAGGATATAGCGGGAGACCACCACAGAGCCGTTGAAACAGCCCAGGAAATAGGACACCACCGCCGTCCCCAGGGCGGCCAGCGCCAGCCAGCCCCAGGTCACCCCGGATTGTTGAATCATGTGAGAAATCATGGATTCAGTCCTCCTTGTCGCCCTTCTGCCGGATGGTAATGCGCACCGGGGTACCCATCAGGCCGAAGGTGTTCCGAATCTGGTTCTCCAGATACCGCTGATAAGAGAAGTGGAACAGCTTTGCGTCGTTGCAGAAAATGACAAAATGGGGCGGTTTGACGCCGATCTGCGTCATATAGTAGATTTTCAGGCGGCGGCCCTTGTCCGTGGGCGGCTGCACCCTGGTCTGGGCGTCGGCCAGCACCGAGTTGAGCACGCCGGTGGGAATGCGCATGGTGGCCTGGTTGATCACATTCTGGATCATCTGGAACAGCTGGCTGACCCGCTGTCCCGTCAGAGCGGAGAGGAAGAGGATGGGGGCGTAGGTCATATACGCCAGATCCCGGCGGATATCCTCCTCCATGCGTTTCATGGTCTTGTCGTCCTTCTCCACCGCGTCCCACTTGTTGACCACGATGATGCAGGCCTTCCCCGCCTCGTGGGCCAGCCCGGCCACTTTGGTGTCCTGCTCCGTCACGCCCTCGTTGGCGTCAATCATAATGAGGCACACGTCGCTGCGCTCAATGGCCATGGTGGCCCGGAGCACGGAGAATTTCTCAATCCGGTCCTCCACCCTGGACTTGCGGCGCATACCGGCGGTGTCAATAAACAGGTATTTCCCCGTCTCGTTTTCAAAATAGCTGTCCACCGCGTCCCGGGTGGTGCCGGCCACATTGGACACAATGACCCGCTCCTGGCCCAGGATCCGGTTGACCAGGGAGGACTTTCCCACGTTGGGCTTGCCGATGACCGCCACCTTGATCACGTCGTTCTCCGGTTCCTCCGCCTCCTCCGGCGGGAAATACTGGAAGCAGGCGTCCAGCAGATCGCCCGTCCCGTGCCCGTGGACGGCGGAGACCGGATAGGGGTCTCCCAGGCCCAGGTTGTAGAATTCATAGATATCGGGATCGGTGGGCCCGGTGGCGTCCATCTTGTTCACCGCCAGTACCACCGGCTTGCCGGAGCGCTGGAGCATGCCGGCCACCTCCTGGTCGGCGGCGGTCATGCCGGTACGGATGTCGCACACAAACACAATCACGGTGGCGGAGGCGATGGCAATCTCCGCCTGCTCCCGCATGAAGGCGAGAATCTGGTCGTCTGTCCCCGGCTCAATGCCGCCGGTATCCACCAGATCAAACACCCGGCCGCGCCACTCCGCCTCCGCGTAGAGGCGGTCCCGGGTCACTCCGGGGGTATCCTCCACAATGGACAGGCGCTTGCCGGTGAGCTTATTGAACAGCATGGATTTTCCCACGTTGGGGCGGCCCACAATGGCCACCAGGGGTTTCGGCATGGCAGTACCTCCTCTATCCCAGCCGGGCACAGCCCGGAACGTATTTCACTTCAGTATATCAAACCCACATGGAAAAAGAAAGTGGTGTTGTGACGAAAAAGCGGGAGATTTCCCATTGAACTGCTACTTTTCTGCCTGCGCTTAGCATGGCCCGTTTTTCACGGCGCATGCGGAAGCCCGCCGCAGAAATTCCGCGGCGGGCTTTTTCACATTGACAACGCTCAGTTGTTGGCAGAGACCTCACGACCGTTGTAGGTCATGCAGTTCTTGCACACGCGGTGAGGCAGACGGACAGCACCGCACTTGGGACAGGTGCTGACACCGGGAGTCTCCATCTTCCATACGGCACTGCGGCGCTTGTTCCGGCGCTGCTTGGATACTTTACTCTTAGGGACGGCCATCTTGACACCTCCTCCTTGTCGGTCCATGTCCGGGGACACAGCATTTCATCCATCACTCTGCTCCAGCAGCTGAGCCAGCTTGGCCAGCCGGGGATCCACTTCCTTCTTGCAGCGGCAGGGCTCCTCGTTCAGGTTGACCCCGCAGCCGGGGCACAGCCCCTTGCAGTCCTCAGAGCAGAGGTTTTTCGTGTCCAAATTGAGGATAAACACATCGCTCATCAGTTCATCCAGATCCAGTACACCATCCCGGCCCACCAGGACAATGTCATCGCTCTCTCCGTTTTCCAGCTCCATAGCCAGCAGCGTCTCGTACTCCACGCTTTTCTCCCGGCTGAAGGGCTTGGCACAGCGGTCACAGATCAGAGCGAGTGTTCCGGTCAGTCTGGCATTCAGCACCAGCGCTCCCGCCATGTTCCGCACCGTTCCCTCCACCTGAATGGGCTGGGGCGCCGGGCGCATCCCGTTCCACTCCAGCTGGCTTAAATCCAGCGGGAAGGCAAAGGGCAGCGTCTGGCCGGGCTGGCTGGCGATTTGCTTCAAATCCAGTTTCATGAGCACACCTCGCATAATGGCACGAATGGTATTATACTAAATGGAAACGCCGTTGTCAAATACTTTCTTTCATTTTTCTCTCTTTTTTCCCCGGGGAAACTGTGATATGATGATGGAACGAATTCTCACCGGACAGGAGGACTTCCCTTGAAGGAATTCACCATCGGAAAAAACGACGCCGGACAGCGGCTGGACCGCTGGCTGGCCAAGACCCTGCCCCTGCTCCCCGCGCCCCTGGCCCAGAAGTACATCCGCCTCAAGCGGGTGAAGGTCAACGGCAAGGGCTCCAAGCGGGATGTGCGCCTCCAGGTGGGGGATGTGCTCCAATTATACATCAACGACGAGTTTTTTGAAACCCCCAACCGGGAAAATGCCTTCCTCTCCGTGTTCAAGCCCCAGCTGGATATCGTCTATGAGGATGAACACATCCTGCTGCTGAACAAGCGCCCCGGCATGGTGGTCCACCCCGACGACCACGAGCGGGTGAACACCCTGCTTACCCACCTCCAGGCCTACCTCTATCAGAAGAAGGAGTGGTCCCCCTACCGGGAGAACTCCTTCGCCCCCGCCCTGTGCAACCGCATCGACCGGAACACCGGCGGCATCGTCATTGCCGCCAAGACCGCCGAGGCCCTGCGGGTGATGAATCAGAAGATCAAGGACCGGGAGCTGACCAAACTCTACCTGTGCGTCATCCGGGGAAAGATGTCCCCGCCCAAGGGCCAGCTGAAGGGCTTTCTCCTCAAGGACGAGGACAAGGCCCAGGTCAAGGTCTACGACCATCCTGTCCCGGGGGGAAAGACCGCCCTTACCTTATATAATACATTGGCCTCGGAGCACGGCCTGTCCCTGGTGGAGTGCGACCTCATCACCGGGCGCACCCACCAGATCCGGGCCCAGTTCGCCGCCGCCGGCCACCCCCTGCTGGGGGATGGGAAATACGGCCGGGAGCGGGACAACAGGCAGTACGGCCGCTCCTACCAGGCCCTGTACTCCTATAAACTGAAGTTTCAGTTCACCACCGACGCCGGGTGCCTCGAGCATCTCAACGGCCAGGAGTGGACGGTGAAGGACATAGACTTCGTCAGGGAATATTTTCCGGACCTCACGATCTGACTGTCTGGACTCAGCGCGTCTGTTTCTCCACAGATTTTCCTTTTTTCTTGACCTTTTCGCCGAGGATCGGTATAATTTATATAGAAAGTATCCATCTGTGTCTGTCGTGAGGTGATCTTATGGGCGACCTGTTCCCCGCCGCTGTCATCCTTTCCCTGGTCCTTCTGGGGCTGGGCTCTGCCCTGCTGCGCCCCAGCTGTGCCCTCCAGCGCCGCATCTGCGCGCGCTTCCAGGGGACCGCCCGTAGCCAGGCAGTGAAACAGACCCGCGTCCTGGGTGTTCTGGCCCTGGTTCTGGCTGCCGCCGCCCCTGTGCTCCTGATCCTATACCATGTCACCGGCTTCTTCGCCTTCTCTGCGGTCTGCCTGGCCATACTGGCGGTGTACTGTATCGCCCTGTTCGCCGTCATGCGCCGCACGTTTCGCCTGTTCTGACCCCAGCATCTGAACCGCTCCCTGCCAAGGGAACACTGTCACACAACTATCGGTCTGAACTTTCTTCCAGCCCTTTCATTTGGAGCAGATTCTTCCGGCGGCACTTTGTGCCGCCGGTTTCTTGTCCTCTTCCGGCAATAATCGTAAACAAAGTATAAACTTTTCCCCCATTTGGTTGCCTGCCGGGGGAGAAAAGCGTAACATACACCTGCGTCTCATCCATGACAGCAACCCCATCCGGGCCCTGCGCCCGGTTCAGAAAGGAGGGTCCGGACCCTATGGACGCCATATCCCCCCTGATCCAGGAGATCACCCAGGCCCTGGCGGCCTGGAGCCAGGCCAACCCCGCCTGGGCTGAGATCCTCAGTTTTGCCTGCCGGATGCTGGCCCCGCTCCTGGCTTTGCTCATCCTGGCCCGGACCGTGCGCAGCCTGCTCACCGTCCCCGCCCAGCCCGAGGTGTGGGCGGTGCTGGGCCTGCCCAACGGGGTGAAAGTCCCGCTGACCCGCTGGGAGAACATCATCGGCAGGTCATCCTCGGCCGATGTGGTCATCAACTATCCCAGTGTCTCCCGGCAGCACGCGGCCATCATCCGCCGGGGAGACGACGCGGACTGGACGGTGTATGACCTGGACTCCAAAGGGGGCACTGCCGTCAACGGGCAGGCGGTGGACTACTGCGCCCCGGTGACGGTGGGGGATACCGTCACCCTGGGCGGCGTGCCCCTGGTGCTCATCCCGGTGACCCGGGAGGAGCTGGAGGAACAGGAGGTGCGCCGGCGCAGCCAGGTGCCCATCTCCCCCTGGCTGCCCCTGCTGGCGCTGACGGTGTTCCAGCTGCTGTGCGGGTTTCAGCTGCTGCTGGCAGGAGGCGCAGAGGCCTCCCCTCACATTGTCATTCTGTTCCTGGCCCTGCCGGTGGTCATGTGGCTGTACTTTCTCCTCATGCGGACCACCGGGCGGGTGGGCTTTGAGATGGAGATCATCGCGTTTTTCCTCTCCACCCTGTCCATGGCGGTCACCGCCTCCTCCGCCCCCTCCGCATTGCCCAAGCAGATGATCGCCCTGCTGATGGGGCTGATCCTCTTCCTGGTCCTGGGCCTGATCCTGCGGGAGCTGCGGCGGGTGCAGAAGCTGCGGTGGTTCATGGCCGCCTGCTGCATCGCCCTGCTGGCCGGCACCCTGCTGCTGGGCACCACCCAATACGGCGCCACCAACTGGATCCGGCTGGGCCCGCTGTCCTTCCAGCCCTCGGAGATCGCCAAGATCTGCTACATCTTCGCCGGCGCGGCCACCCTGGAGCGGCTGTTCCGCAAGCGGAACCTGAGCCTGTTCCTGGTGCTCACCGGGGCGTGCCTGGTGCTGCTGGCCGCCATGAGCGACTTCGGCACCGCCGCCATTTTCTTCATCACCTTCCTGGTCATCGCCTTCCTGCGCTCCGGCGACTGGGCCACCCTCTCCCTCATCTGCGCCGGAGCTGGATTCGGGATCTTCATGGTGGTGCAGATGCGCCCCTACATTCTCTCCCGCTTTTCCACCTGGCTCCACGCCTGGGAGAATGCCTCCAGCGGAGGCTACCAGCAGGTGCGCACCATGTCCGCCGCCGCCTCCGGCGGCCTCATCGGTGTGGGGCCGGGTAACGGCTGGTTGTGCGGCATCGGCGCGGCGGATACCGACCTGGTCTTCGGCATGCTGTGCGAGGAGTTTGGTCTGATTATCGCAGTGCTGGCGGTGCTGGCCATCCTGACGCTGGTGCTCTTCGCCGTCCGGGCCTGCCGGGCGGGCCGCTCCCCCTACTACACCATTGCCGCCTGTGCCGCCGGCTCCCTGCTGGTGTTCCAGACGGCGCTGAATGTGCTGGGCTCCGTGGATCTGCTCCCTCTCACCGGGGTGACCTTCCCCTTCGTGTCCAACGGCGGCTCGGCCATGATGGCCGCCTGGGGCCTGCTGGCCTTCCTGAAGGCCACTGACACCCGTCCCAACGCCAGCTTTGCCATCCAGCAGCGCCGGGACGACGGCGTGATTTCCATAAAGCGAGGTGCTCCCTATGCGGAAAATTGAACACCGCACCTGGATCTGCCTGCTCATCGCCGGTCTTCTGGCCGCCGGACTGGTGGTTTTTGTGGTCCTGTTTTTCAAAGACGGCGGGCGGTGGGCCTCCGCCCCCTTCAACCGCCACCTCTACTCCTCCTCTGGGACTCTGCTCAACGGCCGCCTCCTGGACCGGGACGGCAATGTCCTGTCCCAGGCGGAGAACGGAACCCGGATCATCAGCGGAGATGCGCAGCAGCGCACGGCCATGCTCCACATCACCGGCGACCTCCAGGGAAAGATCGCCACCGGCGCCCTCACCGTCTTCGCCCACCGGCTTTCGGGCTACAACCCTGTACTGGGGGTCACCGCCGCCCAGGCGGGCGGGGGCGACCTCTCCCTGAGCGTGGACTGCGACTGCCAGCTGGCAGCCTGGCGGGCCCTCAACGGGCGGAAAGGGGCGGTAGCTCTGTACAACTACGAGACCGGTGAGATCCTCTGCATGGTCTCCGCCCCCTCCTATGACCCGGCCAACGTGCCGGACAATCTGGAGAGCAATCCCGCCTATGAGGGGGCCTACATCAACCGGGTGCTCCGGGCCACCTTCACTCCCGGCTCCATCATGAAGACCGTCACCCTCCAGGCCGCCGTGGAGGAGCTGCCCGACCTGTTCGACCGCTCCTGGACCTGCACCGGCTCCACCCAGATCGGCGGGGAGACCGTGACATGCGTGGGCGCCCACGGGACGCAGAGCATCGGCCAGGCCTTCTCCAACTCCTGCAACTGCGTCTTCGGTCAACTGGCGGTGGAGCTGGGAGCGGATACCCTGGGCCGCTATGTGCAACAGTCCGGCCTCACCAGTTCCTACTCGGTGAGCGGCATCTCCACCACCCCCTCCTCCATCCCCCTGGAGGATCTCCCGGAGGGACAGCTGGCCTGGGCGGGCATCGGCCAGGCCCAGGACCTGGTCAACCCCCTGTCCATGATGGTGTACATGGGGGCCATCGCCAACGGCGGGCGGGCCGCGGTCCCCCGCCTGATCCACCAGGACGGCCTTCTCCCCGGAAGCTGGACTGTCCAGCGCACCAAGTCCCTCATTGACTCCGGCACGGCCGCAACCCTGGCGGACATGATGTCGGACAACGTCACCTACAATTACGGCAGCGACCGGTTCAGCGGCCTGGATGTCTGCGCCAAATCGGGCACCGCCGAGGTGGGCGGCGGGCAGAACCCCCACGCCTGGTTTGCCGGCTTCGTCCGGGATGAGGCACACCCCTACGCCTTCATCGTCCTGGTGGAAAACGGCGGAGGCGGCTCCGCGGTGGCCGGCGATGTGGCCGCGGCGGTGCTGGCCGCAGCAGGGTGACCAGCCGTAGACAAAGCGACGAAAAAAGTTGCTGGTTCTTCCGTTTTGGAAGTTCCAGCAACTTTCTTTTATCTTGTATGTGAGATTTCTGCCGTTGTCTGCTTTTGGCCGTTCAGCCCCTCAGCGTCAGCTCCTCCAGCCGGGCGCGGTTGGCTGCCAGCTCTTTCTCAACCCGCTGTCCGGCAAACTCCAGGCCGCTGAGCACCCCGCAGATCTCGCTGCGGACTCTGGCCATCTCATCCTGGGCACGGCCGATCCGGTCCATCACCGCCCAGTCCGCAAACAGGCCGTCAAAAAAGAAATCCGCGAATCGCAGGAAGCCGTCAATCCGGACCTGGATATCCGCCTGTATTTTCACATCAGACAGCTCCGTGCGGAATCTTCTCAGCTGAATCTGCAGGTTCTCCACAGCGGCCTGGGCGCTGTCCAGGTGGTTGTGTTTGGCCATGTCGGCGATCAGGCCGCCGCCCAGCAGGTCCCAGGTCCCCCAGCCCTCCGCGCTGTTCAGGCTGCCCATGGCCTCGTCCGCCATGTTCAGGGCACCGCGGCCCGCCTGCAGCGCCTCCCGGATCTCCCGCTCCTGCTGCATCAGCCAGGCATTGCGGTCCTCCAGCTGCAGGATCTCCTCCGCCACCGGGCCGTTCTCCCGCTTCAGCGCCTCCCGTTTTTCCTCCAGGGCCCGGGCATACCGCTGTTCCACATCGCCCAGCGCACCCAGCTTCCCCTCACGGCGCCCGATTTCCTGCTCCACATAGGCCAGTTCCCGGACCGCGGCGTCATACTTCACCGCCGCGGCGTATGCCTCTCTCTGCTCCTGGTCCATCTTCTCCTCCTGCCGGCCGATCACACGGTAGAAGAACGCCGCCAGGCTTCCGCCTTCCAGCCGCTCCACATCCTCCTGCTCTTCCCGTTTGATCCGCTCCAGTTCCGCCTTTCGGGCCGCAAGCTCGTCCCTCTGCCGGTACAGGTCCCCCAGTTCCGTCTGAAGCCGCTTCTTTTCCGCGCATCCGGCACGGAGCTCTTCCAGCGGTTCTCTCTGCGTCATCGTCATCCACCCTCCAAACTGTTTTCCGATGTGTCCAGCATACCATTTCCCGGCTCCGGCGTCAAGAAAAGGCCCGGCTTTCCCACTCCTCTCCCTGTGTTTTTCCCCCGTCCGGACCCCGGGCAAAAATTTTTCAAAAAAAATGATTGACATTTGGGGCCTGTCATAATATAGTGTATCTCGCTTATCCGTGAAACCCCGGGCCGGTTTTTGCCGGCTGTCCGCTGGAGGGCACAGTGCCGGGAACTACAACGAGGGAGCTGACATTGCTTAGAAACGGCTGTTTTTGCCGGTAATCAGACATACAAACGCAGGTGTCCGGGCAACCTGATGGCATCGGGACCGGATTTTCGTCTGAGCTGCGCAAAAGCAGAGAAATGGGGGAGGATACATGTCCAAAGAGCTGATCCGCCTGTCCGACTGCGTCATGTCCTACGAGGACGGCGTGGTGCTGGACCACATCAACCTGTACATCAACGACAAGGAATTCCTCACGCTGCTGGGCCCCAGCGGGTGCGGCAAGACAACCACGCTCCGAATCATCGGAGGGTTTTTGTCGCCCACCTCCGGGGACGTTTTTTTCGACGGCGTGAGGATTAATGATGTTCCCCCCCACAAGCGGGCGGTGAACACCGTGTTCCAGAAATACGCCCTGTTCCCGCATCTGAACGTGTTTGAGAACGTGGCCTTCGGGCTGCGGATCCCCCGCACCCAGACGGTGGAGCAGGGCAATAAAACTGTCACCCGCAAAGTGAAGCTGCCCAAGCAGGAGATCCACGACCGGGTCATGGAGATGCTGGAGGTGGTCAACCTCAAGGGCTTTGAAAAGCGCCCCGTCTCCGCCCTGTCCGGCGGCCAGCAGCAGCGGGTGGCCATCGCCCGGGCCCTGGTGAACCGGCCCAAGGTGCTGCTGCTGGACGAGCCGCTGGGCGCTCTGGACATGCGCCTGCGCAAGGATATGCAGA
Organism: uncultured Oscillospiraceae bacterium; assembly: GCA_944385435.1. Taxonomy (GTDB): domain Bacteria; phylum Bacillota; class Clostridia; order Oscillospirales; family Oscillospiraceae; genus Enterenecus. The sequence continues at coordinate 519 of CALWXG010000047.1, read as the reverse complement.
ACGAACTCAAGCGCATCCAGCAGGAGATGGGCATCACCTTCATCTACGTCACCCACGACCAGGAGGAGGCCCTGGCCATGTCCGACACCGTGGTGGTGATGGACCAGGGCAAGATCCAGCAGATCGGCACCCCGGAGGACATCTACAACGAGCCCAAGAACGCCTTCGTGGCCGACTTCATCGGCGAGAGCAACATCATCGACGGCATCATGCGCGCCGACGGGGTGGTGGAGATCTTCAACCGCCGCTTCCAGTGCCTGGACAAGGGCTTTGAGAAGGACGAGCCGGTGGACGTGGTCATCCGGCCGGAGGACGTGGACATCGTGGACGTGGGCAGCGGCCAGCTCCGGGGCACCGTCACCTCCGTCACCTTCAAGGGGGTGCACTACGATACCATCGTGGACTTCTACGGCTTCAAGTGGCTGATCCAGACCACCGATTACTGCCCGGTGGACAGCCACATCGGCATCAAGATCGACCCGGACGGCATCCACGTGATGAAGAAGAGCCAGTACTCCG
>CALWXG010000046.1 GCA_944385435.1 uncultured Oscillospiraceae bacterium | reverse complement strand
CCAGCGTCCCTGCAGGCCTCCAGGGTTTGTTCGTCCCACACGCTGGCCTGCACTTCTCCAATGTGGGCCTTGCCCAGCAGGTACATGGACACCCGGCTCTGGCCGATGCCGCCTCCCATGGTGAGGGGCAGCTTGCCTTCCAGCAGCAGCTTGTGGAAGGGCAGGGAGCGGCGGTTGTCGCATCCGGCGGCGGTGAGCTGCCGGTCCAGGGACTCCGGGCTGACCCGGATGCCCATGGAGGACAGTTCCAGCGCATGGCCCAGCACGCTGTTCCACACCAGAATGTCACCGTTCAGGGCCCAGTCGTCGTAGTCGGGAGCCCGGCCATCGTGGGGCCTGCCCGACTTCAGGGGGGCGCCGATGCCCATGACAAAGCTGGTGGGGTGATCCTTGACCCAGGCGTCCTCCCGCTCCTTGGGGGACAGCGCCGGCCAGAGATCCTCCAGCTCCTGGGTGGTGATGAAGGACACCTCCCGGGAGATGGCGGGCAGGGGGGTGAGCTGGGGGAAGACGGAACGCAGGGTGGCCTGGGTGTCTGCCAGCACGCCCACGATGGTGGACACCGTGGACTTCAGGTAGTCCAGGGTGCGGTCCCGGGGAGCGATGACTTTTTCCCAGTCCCACTGGTCCACATAGACGGAGTGGATGTTGTCCAGCTCCTCATCCCGGCGGATGGCGTTCATGTCGGTGTACAGTCCCTCGCCGACGGAGAATTGGTAGCGGTAGAGCGCCATGCGCTTCCATTTGGCCAGGGAGTGGACCACCTGGGCGTCCCGGCCGGCGAAGGGGATGTCGAAGGAGACGGGGCGCTCCACCCCGTTCAGGTCGTCGTTCAGACCGGTGGACGCCTCCACGAACAGGGGGGCGGATACCCGGCGCAGGTGAAGGGCGCCGCCCAGACTGTCTTCAAACAGACGCTTGAGCAGGCCGATGGCTTTCTGGGTATCATAGAGGTTCAGACAGGGGGCATATCCTGCCGGAATTTCGGTTTTCAACATGGCGGAAGCTCCTTATATCAAGAATTTCAGATGCGTGATCAGTGCGCCCGGCCCAAGGCCGGGGATTGGACAAAATGGATTATACTTCACCAGGACAAAAAATGCAAATTGAAATGTAAATGGAATTGTGTTCTTTCCCACATGATGATATAATACTGCATAAAGATTCCCACAGAACGAGGAGCGATTCCTGTGATCCCTGATTTTGAAGCAAAGCTCAACGAATACGCCCACCTGCTGGTGGAGGTGGGCATGAACCTCCAGCCCGGGCAGACTGCGCGCATCGCCGCCCCGGTGGAGTGCGCACCCCTGGCCCGGCTGTGCGTGGAGGCGACTCTGGACGCCGGCGCCCGGGACGTGGTGATGGAGTGGACGGACGACTTTGTCACCCGCCAGCGCTATCTGAAGGCGGACGAGGCGGTGTTCTCACAGTTCCCGCCCTACCAGAAGGCCAAATTCGACTGGATGGTGGAACAGGGCTGTACCTCACTGTCCATTGTGGGGGCCGATCCGGAGGCTCTGAAGGGAGTGGACCCCGCCCGTATCCAGACCTGGCAGCGCACCAGCGCACAGCCCGTCAAGCCCTATTTCGACGCCATGACCGCCAACCGCTTCCAGTGGACCATCGGCGCCCACCCCACCCGGGCCTGGGCGCAGAAGGTGTTCCCGGACAAGAAGGGGGAGCAGGCCATCGACGCGCTGTGGGAGGCTATCTTCTCCGTGTGCCGCATCACCGGGGACGGCAAGGGGGTGGAGCGGTGGAGGGAGCACGTGGCCGCCACCGCCCGACGGGCCCGGATTCTCAACGACTACAACCTTCAGACCCTGCATTACACCAACGGCCTGGGCACCGACCTGACCATCACCCTGCCGGAGGGCCATGTGTGGACGGGGGGCAGCGAGTCCACCCCCGCCGGAGTGGAGTTCGTGGCCAATATGCCCACAGAGGAAATCTTTACCGCACCCCGGTGGGACGGGGTGGAGGGCCGGGTGTACGCCGCCCTGCCCCTGGCCCTGGACGGCAATCTGGTGAAGGACTTTTCTCTGGATTTCCGGAATGGAAAGATTGTGAACGTCCACGCGGAGGAGGGGGAGGAAGTGCTGAAGCGCTCCATCGCCATGGATGAGGGCTCCTCCTATCTGGGCGAGGTGGCCCTGGTGCCCTATGACTCCCCCATCCGCAACACGGGCATCCTGTTCTACAACACCCTGTTTGACGAGAACGCCTCCTGCCACCTGGCCTTCGGCTCCGCCTATCCCACCTGCGTGAAGGGCGGGGAGAAGCTCAGCGAGGCGCAGCAGAAGAAGGCGGGGCTCAACCAGTCTGCCAACCACGTGGATTTCATGGTGGGCACCGCCGACCTGTCCATCGTGGGCCGCACCCACGACGGCGCGGAAGTGCCGGTTTTTGTGAACGGAAACTTCGCATTTTAACCAGAAGCGTCCGAGCCTCAGCTCACAGCCCGGATGGACCGGAGCGAGGACGAGCGCAGGGCCGCAGCGCGGCCCGCAGACCAGTCCGAGCCGTTGCGAACAGCCCCGGGGCGGACGCTGCCCCAGATATCGCGCGCAATTCCAATTTGGATGACCATATGGAGAAGAATTAGGAGGGTTTATCATGGACTACAAACAAAACTATCAGCACTGGCTCAACTCCCCCGCCCTGTCTGAGGCGGAGAAGGCGGAGCTGTCCGCCATCGCCGGCGACGACAAGGAGATCGAGTCCCGGTTCTTTGCCCAGCTGGACTTCGGCACCGCCGGCCTGCGGGGCACCATGGGGGTGGGCCTGTACCGGATGAACGTCCACGTGGTCCGCCACGCCACCCAGGCCTTTGCCGAGGTGATCCTGGCCGAGGGGGCCGAGGCCGCCGCCAAGGGCATCGCCGTGTGCTTTGACTGCCGGAACAACTCCGACACCTTCGCCCGGGAGGCCGCCTGCGTCATGGCCGCCAACGGCATCCCGGTGCGGCTGTTCGACTCCCTGCGCCCCACCCCCGAGCTGTCCTTCGCCATCCGGGAGTACGGCTGCATCGCCGGCATCAACATCACCGCCAGCCACAACCCCAAGGAGTACAACGGCTACAAGGTGTACTGGTCCGACGGCGCCCAGCTGCCCCCCAAGCACGCCGACGAGGTGGCCAAGAAGATGCGGGAACTGGACGTGTTCGACTGTGTGAAGACCATGGACTACGACCAGGCGGTGGCCCAGGGCCTCATCACCCTCATGGGCGAGGAGACCGATGAGAAATTCCTGGCCAACGTCATGGAGCAGGTGAACGACAAGGCGGCGGTGGAGGCGGTGGCCGACACCTTCAAAATGGTGTACACCCCCTTCCACGGCACCGGCTACAAGCTCATCCCCGAGGCTCTGCGCCGGCTGGGCATGAAGCACGTGATCTGCGTGCCCGAGCAGATGGTCATCGACGGCAACTTCCCCACCGTGGCCTCCCCCAACCCGGAGAACCCCGAGGGCTTCTATCTGGCGGTGGACATCGCCAAGAAGGAGGGCGCCGACTTCATCCTGGGCTCTGACCCCGACGCGGACCGGGTGGGCATCATGGTGAACACCGGCAACGGCGAGTTCAAGGTGCTCACCGGCAACCAGACCGGCGTGCTGCTGCTGGACTACCTCATCGGCGCCAAGAACCGCACCGGCAAGATGCCCGCCAACCCCGTGGCCCTGAAGACCATCGTCACCACCGAGATGGCCCGGAAGGTGGCCGAGGTCAACGGCCTGAAGTGCTATGACACCTTCACCGGCTTCAAGTTCCTGGCCGAGAAGAAGGACAAGCTGGAGAACTCCGGCGAGGGCAATGTCATCTTCTCCTACGAGGAGTCCTACGGCTATATGCTGGGCAGCTTCGTCCGGGACAAGGACGCCGTCACCGCCTCCGTGGCCCTCACGGAGATGGCCGCCTGGTACGCCGGCCAGGGCAAGACCCTGTACGATGCCCTGCTGGGGCTGTATGAGAAGTACGGCTACTACGGCGAGCGCACCATGAACCTGGTGATGCCCGGCCTGGACGGACTGCGGAAGATGGCCGACCTGATGGCAAATCTGCGCGCCAATCCTCCCAAGGAGGTGGGCGGCACTGTGGTCAACCAGTGGAAGGACTACAAGGACGGCAGCGTGGTGGACGCCCACACCGGCGAGAAGTCCGCCATGGAGCTGTCCGGCTCCAACGTGCTGCGCTATGAGCTGGCCGATGGCACCTCCGTCATCGTCCGGCCTTCCGGCACCGAGCCCAAGGTGAAGGTGTACATCCTGGCCCAGGGCAAGGACCAGGCCGACTGCGCCGATAAGGTGGCCCGGTACTCCGCCTGGGCGGAGAGCCTGAAAGACTGATTCTGCTTAAAAAAAGACCAGCAGCCCGGAGTTGGACTGCTGGTCTTTTTATGCATTATGTGTCGCTTTGCGGCATATGTTTCAGCGCAAAGGCCACGCATTGGTTGATAAACTCACTGCGGCTGAGCCGGTACTCCTCTGCCAGCCGGTCCACCCGCTCCAGCATATCCTGGTCCATGCGGATGGTAAACTGCTCCTTCTTGTACTGCTTTGGAATAAAATCTGCCATGCCGGTCACCTCTTGACAAGAGCTTATCCCATATTATATGCTGGATATAGGATTGAAATTCAATTCTATATTCAACCTGGAAAGAGGGAGAGCCATGGGAGAACGGCGGAGCACCCCAGAGCGGCAGAGCTGCGGCGGGGATCGGTGGAGTGGGATCCGGGAGATCCTGAAAACCGCGCCGGATGAGGAGATTTCGGTCATCGTGTGGCACCGTCGGGATACGCCGCCGGAGAATTCCAGCTATGTGCTGATCAAACTGCGCAATCCCGACGGGGAGACGGTGAGCTGCACCGGCGGCGCCTATGAGAGCGGACGTTTTCTCTACTATTACTATGACGGAACAGTGGAGGAAGTGGAGGGGGAGCGGGTCCTGGGCTGGAGTTACTATCCCTTTGACGACCGGATGCCCTGAACTGTGCTCCAGCCCTTGACACTCCGACGCCAGATGTGGTATGGTAGCAGTCCATTCTATGGGGGCGGAGGGGATGCGGATGGACGCAGATCAGCTTCAGGACTGGCTGGAACTGGCAGAGCGAAAGCTGAAAGAGGCCTTTGGGGCCCGGCTCCTTTTCCTGGGCCTGCAGGGCAGCCGGGGGCGGGGAGAGGGCAGGACAGACAGCGATATCGACCTGGTGGTGATTCTGGACCGGGTGGACCGGGAGGATTGGAGCACCTACCGGGCGGTGCTGGCAGAGATGCCCTCCCGGGAGCTGGCCTGCGGATTTTTCTCCGGCGCAGCCCAGCTGGCGAACTGGGACCGGGCGGACCTGTTCCAGTTCGTCCATGACACCACCCCCATTCTGGGGGATCTGGCCTGTGTGGCCCCGGCCCCCGGACGGGCCGAGGCAGCCCGGGCGCTGCATCAGGCAGCCTGCGGACTGTACCACGCCGCCGGCCATAATCTCCTCCACGGCAGGAGTGTCCCGGTGTTGGCCGGACAGTACAGGGCGGTGGCCTTCGCCCTGCGGGCAAAACACTTCCTGGAGACCGGGTGCTTCCTGCGCACGGCAGCTGAACTGGACGAAGCTCTGCAGGGTGCGGATCTGGCTGTGCTCCGGGGCGGGGTCGGCCTGTCGGAGGAGAACCTGGAGGAGCGCTCCCTGCTCCTCCTTCAGTGGGCGGGAGATCTGGTGGAGGGGGCGGCGCTGCTGTGAAAATTGCCGTTCTGGGATACAGCGGTGCAGGCAAATCCACCCTGGCCCGGCAGATGTCCCGCCGCCTGGCCATCCCCTGCCTCCATCTGGATCAGGTTCACTGGCTGCCCGGCTGGGTGGAGCGGAACCGGGAGGAGAGCCGCCAGATGGTGCAGGACTTTCTGGACCGGAACAGCTCCTGGGTCATCGACGGCAGCTATCCCGCGCTGTGCTGTGAGCAGCGGCTGGAGCAGGCGGACCGTATCGTGATCCTGGCCCTGCCCCGGCTGCAGTGTCTCTGGCGGGCCTGGCGGCGCTCGGTACAATACCGGGGACGTGCCCGGGCGGACATGACGGAGGGCTGTCCGGAGAAGTTTGACCGGGAATTTCTCCGCTGGCTGCTTTGGGAGGGCAGAAGCAAGGCGCGGCGGGAAGTGTTCCGAGATATTTCCCGGCGCTGGCCGGAAAAAACAGTGTTCTGCCGCAGCAGCCGGCAGGCGGCGGCGCTGACGGAGCAGCTGGCCGGAAACGGCCCAATCGAATAGACCGGACCTGACCGGGCCCTCCTGGGGGAGGGCCCGGTTTTCCATTTCGGGAATGTCTGTTCTGACTGCGGAAAACTTTGTGAAAATTTTCACCCATTAAAATTGGAACAAACCCCGCGCAAAAACAGCAGAATACCAGCCTGCTTTCTGGAAATCCACGCTGTTTTTGAAAATCGGAGTGGATAAAACTGGGTAATGCGCATTCAAAGCGGAGAAAATATAGATGAAACAGACAAAAATGACGGGGGCTATTGAAAAAAGTTGAGCAAAGGTGTACAATTCAGTCGTGCGTGTATAGCAGACTCCGGAACAGAAGGGAACCAATCCCTGGGAACGGCCGGTCCGGTTTGCCAAACGCGACAACAGAGGGAAGGAGATGAAAGCACAATGGCGGAGTGGCTGCCTGCCAGCCGCAGCGCAGACGCCCGGGCCGTAGAACAAGGAATGAGGTAAAAAGGCATGTCCAAGAAAGAGGAGGAGCTGTTTTATGTTCAAAAAATTCACCAACGCATGTGTCCGTGTCATGAATCGGTGGTTGCCGGATCCTTTTTTGTTTGCCATCATCCTGACCATTGTGGTATTCATCGCCGCTATGATCGGCACCCAGCAGGGCCCGCTGGAACTGGTGTGGGCCTGGGGCGGCAAGGGCCTGACCGGTGACGGTTTCTGGGGCCTGCTGTCCTTCTCCATGCAGATGGCTCTGGTGCTGGTGTTTGGCTCGGCCATGGCCTCCGCCAAGATCTGTAAGCGGATCCTGGGCGCCATCGCCTCTGTGGCCAAGAACCGCAAGAGCGCCATCCTGCTGACCACCTTCGTATCCACCATCTGCTGCTGGCTGAACTGGGGATTCGGCCTGATCGCCGGCGCCCTGCTGGCCAAGGAAGTGGCCCGCCGGGTGCGGGACGTGGACTACCCCCTGCTCATCGCCTCCGCCTACTCCGGCTTCGTCATCTGGCACGCCGGCCTGTCCGGCTCCATCCCCCTGCAGATGGGCGCCGTGGGCGGCACGGAGATCCTGGGCGTGACCTACTCCGCCCCCATCTCCAAGACCATCTTCCACCCCGCCAACCTGATCATGGTGCTGGTCATCCTGCTGCTGATGCCTCTGATCAACTACGCCATGCACCCCGACGCGGACCACACCATCGCCGTCAACCCCGAGGTGCTGAAGGAAGAGGCGGAGCGCACCTACACCATCGACACCCCCGCTGAGAAGATCGAGCACAGCCGCATCCTGTGGGTCATCACCCTGGTGCTGGGCTTTGCCTACATCGTGTACTACTTTGTGAAAAACGGGTTCAACCTGGACCTGAACATCGTCAACATGATCTTCCTGATGCTGGGCATCCTGCTCCACGGAGATCTGCGCAGATACGTGGACGCGGTGGGCGACGCCGCTTCCAGCGCCGCCGGCATCCTGCTCCAGTTCCCCTTCTACGCCGGCATCATGGGCCTGATGGTGGCCCAGAACCCGGTCACCGAAATCTCCCTGGCCCGGATCATCGCCGACTTCTTTGTGAGCATCTCCAATGAGTACACTTTCCCGCTGCTCACCTTCCTGTCCGCCGGCATCATCAACTTCTTCGTGCCCTCCGGCGGCGGCCAGTGGGCGGTTCAGGCCCCCATCGTCATGCCTGCTGCCACCGAGATGGGCATCGAGTACGGCCGCGCCGCCATGGCCATTGCCTGGGGCGACCAGTGGACCAATATGATTCAGCCCTTCTGGGCTCTGCCCGCCCTGGGTGTGGCCGGACTGTCCGCCCGGAACATCATGGGCTACCTGGTGATCGTCACCATCTTTGTGGGCGTTGTAGCCTGTCTGGGCTTCCTGGGCTGGGCGATATTCTTCTGATTCCCCCCCGGTCCGGACGGCCCGAACCTGAAACAAAAACACAGGCGGAAGAGGAACGGCTCCTCTTCCGCCTGTGTTTTGACTTTTTTGCGGGAAAATCACTGGACGCTGTCGTCGTAGTAGACGGTCTCCTTGCATTTCTCGCAGACGCCCGCATCGGGCTTGGACCAGTGCAGGCCACGCAGCCGGGTACCGCAGTAGGGGCAGCGGTTGGCCCGGGACATCAGCCAGGCGCACACCATCAGGGATAGCAGAGCGGGGCACCAGATGACGATGGCGAACTCCACCCCCAGGTTTTGCAGCAGCAGCGCCAGCACGGCCAGGCCGAAGCCCAGGGCCATGGCGACGATGGCAATACGGGTTTTTTTGCGGCTGATGGTTTTCACAGCAAAGACCTCCCGGACAGAAGCTGTCCTGTGTTTTTTCTGTATTCTAACACAAAAACCGGGCCGGGACAAGCCGGTGAGGAAAACCCGGGAATGACATACCGCGCCCGGCGCTTCGGAAGAGAGCCAGGCGCGGTATGATGTTTTCTGGGGGATCGGCGGTTAACCCAGATGCCAGATGTCCTGATTGTACTGGGCAATGGTGCGGTCGCTGGAGAAGAACCCGCTCTTGGCGATGTTCACCAGGGTCTTCCGGGCCCAGGCGGAGCGGTTGCCGTAGTCGGAGACGGCGCGGTCCTTGACGGCGATATAGTCCTCCACGTCCAGCAGGGCCATGAACCAGTCCTTCTCCTTCAGATCGGTCCACAGGGCCCGCAGATCCGCTTCGTTTCCGATGGCCAGCAGCTGCGGAGAGATGATGAAGTCCACCAGAGGCTTGATGCCGGAGCGCTGGTAGTACTGCCAGGCGTGATAGCCGTTGTGGGCGTACAGGCCGATGACCCGGTCGCTGGAGGCGCCGAAGGTGTAGATGTTCTCATGGCCCACCAGCTGGGCGATCTCCACGTTGGCGCCGTCCATGGTGCCGATGGTGAGCGCGCCGTTGGCCATGAACTTCATGTTGCCGGTGCCGCTGGCCTCCTTGGAGGCCAGGGAGATCTGTTCAGACAGATCGCAGGCGGGGATGAGCCGCTCGGCCCAGGAGACGTTGTAGTTCTCCACCATCACCACATGCAGCCAGGGGCAGACCTGGGGGTCGGCGTCAATGAGCTGCTTCAGGCACAGAATCAGATGGATGATCCGCTTGGCCATCACGTAGGCCGGGGCGGCCTTGGCGCCGAAGATCACCGTGATGGGGTGGGGGGGCAGGTGGCCGGCCTTGATCTCCAGATACTTGCGGATGATATACAGCGCATTCATCTGCTGCCGCTTGTACTCATGCAGGCGCTTGGCCTGGATATCCAGCAGGGAGTCGTGGTCGATGCGCAGGCCCTGGCGGTGGCGCAGCGCCCGGCACAGGGCAATCTTGTTCTCCGATTTGATCTCCAGCAGGCGGGAGAGAACCGCGCCGTCTCCGGTGAAGTTCAGCAGACCCTCCAGGTGGCTGGGATCGGTGCGCCAGCCCTGGCCCACGCACTCGTCAATGAGCTCGGCCAGCCGGGGGTTGCAGGCCTCCAGCCAGCGGCGCAGGGTGATGCCGTTGGTTTTGTTGTTGAACTTGTGGGGGTATACATCGGCAAAGGGCTTCAGTTCGGACTTGCGGAGGATCTCGGTGTGCAGGGCGGCCACGCCGTTGACGGAATAGCTGTAGTGAATGTCCATGTGGGCCATATGGACGGTGTCCTGGCCGTCGATGATGGCCAGACGGGGATCGGGGAAGACCGCTTTGGCTCGCCGGTCCAGCTCCCGGATGATGGGCTCCAGCTGGGGGGCCACCTGGCGCAGGAAGGACATGGGCCATTTCTCCAGGGCCTCGGCCAGAATGGTGTGGTTGGTATAGGCGCAGGCGTGGGCCACCTGATGCAGGGCCTCATCCATGCTTAGGCCCCGCTCCAGCAGCAGGCGGGTGAGCTCGGGGATGACCATGGAGGGGTGGGTGTCGTTGATCTGGATGGCCACGTGCTGGCACAGATGGCGGGGGTCGATGCCCCGTTCGTCCAGCTCCTTCAGGATGAGCTGGGCGCCGGCGGACACCATGAAGTACTGCTGGTACACCCGCAGCAGCCGGCCGGCCTCGTCGCTGTCGTCGGGATAGAGGAAGCTGGTGAGGCAGTGGGGGATGTCCGTCTTGTCAAAGGAGATGCCGGATGCGGGGGCGAGGGCGGGCTGCTCCACATCGAACAGGTGGAGACGGTTGGCCACGTCGGTGTGGGCGCCGGGGATGAGGATATCCCACATCACCGCCTTCATGGGACCAAAGCCGAAGGGAATGGTGAAGGTGACGCCGGTGGGGGTGAGCCAGCTCTCCGCCTCAATCCAGGGGTTGGGCAGTTCCTGCTGCTGGTAGTCTGCCAGCACCTGGCGGAACAGACCATAGTGGTAGTTCAGACCCACGCCGTCGCCGGGCAGGCCCAGCGCGGCGATGGAATCCAGGAAACAGGCGGCCAGGCGGCCCAGGCCGCCGTTGCCCAGGGAGGGTTCGGGCTCCAGCTCTTCCACGTCGGCCAGAGAGGTGCCCCACTGTTTGAGCAGCGTGTCCGCCTGGTCGTAGAGGCCCAGCGCCAGCAGGTTGTTGCTCAGCAGCTTGCCCATGAGAAATTCCGCGGAGAAGTAGTACAGCTTGCGGCTGCCCTGGGCCGCCGGCCGGCGGGCGCTCAGCTCCTGGGTGAGCTGGAGCAGGGCGTGGTAGAGCTGCTCGTCGTTGCACTGGCTGGATTCCTTGGAGAACCGCTGGAGGGTGATCTCCTGAAGACGGGGTTGAATATTCACAAGAAAAACTCCTTTCAAATGAGGAAACAGGCAGAATTAAGCTTCCCATGGCGGGAAAAATCTGATATGATCAGACTGTCAGGCTGTTAGGAGGTGCGATCCGGCGCAAGGCCGGAGAGAGGAAGGCACAGTATGGAAAAAAAGCGGGTGTCCATGCGGCAGATCGCCAAGGAGTGCGGCTGCTCGCTGGCCACGGTGTCCTATGCCCTGAACCATTCCGGCCAGGCGAAGATCAGCAGCGCCACCCGGCTGCGGGTGATTGAGACAGCCAAACGGCTGAACTATTCCCCGGCCGGAGTGTCCCGGAAAAAACCGGGCAGGGCGGTGATCCTCATCAGCAAGGTGCCCGGGCAGGGCGTGGGGCGGAGAATCGCCCTGCTGGATCTGGCCGGAGAGCTGTCCGCGCTGCTGGCGCAGCAGGGGCTTTCCGCCTCCCTTTTGGAGATCGGCAGTCTGGCGGACCACTGGAGCCAGGTGCAGGCGCTCTCGCCCAGCGTGCTGTTCATGCTGGACCGGGGCAGCGGCGGGGTGGCCTACCTGGACCCGCCCTGTGTGCAGCCCATTATTTTTGTGGACAGCGACAACAGCGATCCCCTCTATTATAAGGTGCTGCCGGACTATCCGTCCCTGATCGGGCGGGCGGCCGCCCTGTTGGGGGAAACCCGGCCCTTCCTCATGATGGAGGGGGTGCGCAGCGGGGCGCTGCTGAAAGAGATGACGGATACCGTGCAGCCGGAGGATGTCTTCGTCAACGTGGGCCAGGATATGGAGGAGTTCCTGCGCCGCCACCAGGATCGGGGCGGCGTGATCGTGGGAGACCTGCTGGCCGTGGAAGTCTGCCGGCAGTTTCCGGCAGAGCGCCTTGCGGTCATCTCCGCTCTGAATTACCCCGGTCTGTTTCCGGAGAAGCTGACCGTGATTCCGGTTCCCAACCGGGACAGGGCCGCTGCGGCGGTGGAGGTTGCCAGGGATCTGCTGTCCCTGGACTATGATCCGGAGCGCAGCCACCGGGTACTGCTGGGAACGGGCGGCTGAACGCACACAGAGGATCCAATGTGCGTCAGTATATCTCCTATTATGTGGTGCGTCAAAGGAAATTTGCAGGAAAACTTGCACAATCTTTTTGTCTGGAAATATGAGAAAGTGAACAACAGCCGGTGAACAGAAAAGCGTTCACCGGCTGTAACTGCTGAAAACCCTTGGGGCACAAGGGTTTGGAAATTAATGATACAATTGTTCACCGCGGGCGGTCAGTTGAACGCCTGCGAAAAAATGACGGAAACCGAGGGGAAACGATGCACAAGAGTGGGGTGAACCGGGAGAAAATCCGGGGATGCCGGGAGGCGCCGGGGCGGGAAACCCACAGGGAGGCGAGGGCCCCTCTGCGGTTGTGAAGGAATTCTTTCACTCAGGCGGACGGGTCAGAACCTGCAGTCTGCCGCCGCATTTACAGCGGTACCGTTCGGGGTGTTCCACCAGGGGGGAGCGTTTCATCCGGGGAATCTGCGCGCCGCATCGGCTGCAGAGGATCAGGTAGCGGACAGGCCGGTTGTCCTGTATGCCCAGGGCCTGCGGGCTGTCGGTGCGCTGAATCCGATAGCCATAGGCCTGGTTCATCCGCTCCGCCCAGAGTTTCCACTGCGCACCGTGGTTGGAGCATCCGGGACAGGTGTGGAGCACCTCGTGGGCCAGCACCTGGCGGATGGCGCTGTCCGTCCCGCCGCACAGGGCTGCGGAAATCTCGATGACATGGCCGCGGGACGAGGTGCGGCAGCAGCCCAGCCGGGTTTTGGCCCGGCCGTTGACACGCACCTGTGGGGCAATGCGGGAGGAGACGGGAATCCCCGCAGCCCGGGCCTGGCGGATGACCTGGGAGAGCAGGGCATCAAGATGGGGTTGATCCGGCATGTGCAAGCACTTCCTCAAACTGAAATGATGGGACAGGATGTTGTTTCCGGGTACCATCATACATCCGGAGAGGGAAAAAGGCAATGGGGGGACGGCCCCCTTCCGGGGACGGAGCCGGGAGTGCCGGAAATCCGGAGAAAATTTTTGAAAAAGAACGGGAAAAGCCTTGACAAGCAGAGAAAATCCGATATAATAATTTAGTCTGCCGGGCTGCAAGCCGACGGCAGCCAACATCCTTGCCTCCGGCGGATGACCGGAGGCCATATGTCCATAAGGAGGTGCAAAGAAAATGGCAAAACTCACCGGCAACTACGAGGTGCTCTATGTCATCAACCCGACCCTGAGCGAGGAGGAGACCGCCGCCCTGGTGGAGCGCTTCAAGAGCCTGACTGAGAGCCGCGGCACTGTGTCCGAGGTGGATGAGTGGGGCAAGCGGAAGCTGGCCTACCCCATCAACGACCTGGAAGAGGGTTATTACGTGCTGATGACCTTCACCGCCGACGCTGCGTTCCCCGCTGAGCTGGACCGTCTGATGCGGATCAATACCGGCATCATGCGCTCCATCATCGTCAGCAAGGAAGGCTGAGGAGGAAACGGAACATGCTCAACCGTATCATTCTCATGGGACGTCTGACCCGTGATCCCGAGCTGCGCCATACCCAGTCGGGGACCCCTGTGGCCTCGTTTACTCTGGCAGTGGATCGGGATTTCAAGAGCCGCGACGGCGGCGAGCGGGCCACGGATTTCATTGATATCGTGGCCTGGCGCTCCACCGCGGAATTCGTTTCCAGATACTTCACCAAGGGCCGCATGGCCGTGGTGGAGGGCCGCCTTCAGATCCGGGATTGGACCGATCGGGAGGGCGGCAAGCGCCGCTCCGCAGAAGTGGTTGCCGAAAACATATACTTCGGCGACTCCAGGCGGGACGGTGACAGCGGCGGCAGCACCGGCAACAGCAGCTTCGCCCGGCCCGCCGCTCCTGCGCCCGTTGATTACGGCATTCCCTCCGGCAATGACGATCAGTTTGCCGAGCTGGCCGACGACGACGGCGATCTGCCCTTCTGATCAGAAGGAGCTCAATAAGGAGGTCTGCCATTATGGCTATGGATAATGTGAAGCCCCGCGGCAACCGGAAGCGCCGCAAGGTCTGCGCCTTCTGCGTGGACAAGGTGGAGCACATCGACTTCAAGGACGCGGCCAAGCTCAAGCGCTACCTGTCCGAGCGGTCCAAGATTCTGCCCCGCCGCACCACCGGCACCTGCGCCATGCATCAGCGTCAGCTGACCGAGGCCATCAAGCGTGCCCGTTACGTGGCCCTGCTGCCCTACGTGACTGACTAAACCACATCGCCGGCTGTCCGACAGGATGGCCGGCGCTTTCTATTTCCAACCAGAGAAGCACACCAGAAAATTCTTGTCCCGATGGTCCGAGTGTGGTAAAATCGGAGGGAATGAGCAGAGAGGGGGAGCGCGCGGAGCTGCGCGCATACAGAGTGACTATGGCAAAGAAAATCGGTTTTGACAACAGACAGTATCTGGAGACACAGTCTGCCCACATCCGGGAGCGCATCGCCCAGTTCGGCGGGAAGCTGTATTTGGAATTCGGCGGCAAGCTGTTTGACGACTACCATGCGGCCCGGGTGCTGCCCGGATTTGAGCCGGACAGCAAGATCCGCATGCTGCTGGAGCTGCGGGAGAGCGTGGAGATCGTGGTGGTCATCAACGCCTCGGCCATTGAACAGAACAAGGTGCGGGGGGATCTGGGGATCACCTATGACGAGGATGTGCTGCGACTGGTGGACACCTTCCGGGAGAAGGGCCTGTATGTGGGCAGCGTCACCATCACCCAATATGCCGGCCAGAGTGCTGCGGATGCCTTCAAGCGCCGCCTGGAGGCGCTGGGGATGCGGGTGTACCTGCACTATCCCATCGACGGCTATCCCCGGGACATTGCCCGGATTGTCTCCGACGAGGGCTATGGGAAGAACGATTACATCGAGACCACCCGGCCCCTGGTGGTGGTCACCGGACCGGGCCCCGGTTCCGGGAAAATGGCCACCTGCCTCAGTCAGCTCTATCACCACTACCGCCGGGGGGTGAAGGCGGGCTACGCCAAATTTGAGACCTTCCCCATCTGGAACCTGCCCCTGAACCACCCGGTGAACCTGGCCTATGAGGCGGCCACAGCGGATCTGAACGATGTGAATATGATCGACCCCTTCCACCTCCAGGCCTACGGCGTGACTACGGTGAACTACAACCGGGACGTGGAGGTCTTCCCCGTACTGGAGGCCATGTTTGAGAAGATTACCGGCGGAGAGAGTCCCTACAAATCTCCCACGGATATGGGAGTCAACATGGCGGGCAACTGTATTGTGGACGATGAGGCGGTGCGTGCCGCGGCCCGGCAGGAGATCCTGCGCCGCTACTATACCGCCCTGTGTGACCGCCGCCGGGGACAGGGCAGCGATGAGATTGTCTACAAGATCGAACTGCTGATGAAACAGGCCGGCGTCACCGAAGAGCTGCGGCCTGTGATTGCCGCCGCCACCGCCCGGGCGGAGGAGACGGGGGAGCCTGCCGCCGCCATTGAACTGCCCGACGGGGAAATCGTCACCGGCAAGACCGGTGCGCTGATGGGGGCCTCTTCCGCCGCCCTGCTCAATGCACTCAAGCGGCTGGCCGGAATCGGGAAAGAGGTGCACCTGATCTCCCGGGCCGCCATAGAGCCCATTCAGAATGTAAAGGTACATCACCTGGGCAGCCACAATCCCCGGCTGCACAGCGATGAGATCCTGATTGCCCTGGCCATCTCCGCCGCCACCGATCCTCAGGCGGCCAGTGCGCTGAACAGTCTGTCCGCCCTGCGCAATTGCGAGGCCCACTCCTCGGTGATCCTGTCCGCTGCAGACAGCGGCATCTACTCCCGGCTGGGGCTGCACCTCACCTGTTCTCCCCAGTACCAGACCAACCAGCTCTTCCACCGGTAACCGGCGCCGGCGGGGGGCAGCTTCGGACCCGGGACCGCCCGGAGAGAAAGGAGCGGATCAACATGACACGCGTGAAAAAGCTGTGGATCGGCCTTGGGGCGCTGCTGGTGCTCCTGGCCCTGCTGGCCCTGCTGTGGCTCAGGCTGTTCCCGCCCCGGTGGGCGGTGGAGCGGTATATCCTGACCCACCAGGAGGCGCTGAATGATTATGCCTGTCAGCTGCTGGAGACGGACCCGGTTCAGCTGGAAAACTACCACGGCTGGTCGGCGCAGGACACCTATCACGGCTGGCAGGTGAGCTTTTATCCCCAGTCCGGAAAGATCGAATTTCAAACTTCGGCCTTCGGCCTGGCCCCCTCCTCCTCCTATACCGGCTTTTATTATGCCCCATCGGGGGAACCCATGGGTTATCAGGGTGTGGAAGTGGCGTTTGAAGAGAACGGGTCAGGCTGGAGCTGGGAGGAACCGGAGGGGGACAACCGGCAGTACACCGAACAGATCACCGGCAACTGGTATTGGTTTGAGGCGACGTTCTGAGACGGAATATTTGGATGAGAATGCATAACAGGGCCGCACGCATGCAAACCATGGAAGCGTGCGGCCCTTTTTTACCCAGGATCCGGTCAGTCTGCATAGGAAGGACTGGCCTTTTTTGTGCAACAGCGCTGAATCTGAAAAAGTGGACGCCGTAAACTTGACAAAAAATATCTAAATTAATATACTCAGTTCAAACAGGCAGAGGAGGTGAGGCGGCGGTGGTGATCACCCGCGAGACAGACTATGCATTGAGAATATTGCGGGCGCTGATGGACGGAAAACAGCACACAGTGGGGCAACTGGCCCAGGATGAGCTGCTGCCCCAGGCCTTTGCGTATAAGATCTTGAAGAAACTGGAGCGAGGCGGATTTGTGGAGGTGTCCCGCGGAACCGCAGGGGGATGCCGGCTGACCGCGGATCTGGATCAGGTCAGCCTCTATGATTTGATGATGGCCAACGGGGAGCGAAGCGATCTGAGTTCCTGCATGGACCCTCAATTTCAGTGTTCCTGGCGCAGCTGTCATGGAGGGTGTACGGTGCACTGCAATCTGATGAAGATCCAGGAGAGGCTGGACCAGGAGCTGCGGGCGCACACACTGAAGGAGATTATGACCCCGTCAACGTCAAAATTTTACCCAAAAGTGGAGAAAAAATATCTACATTAAAAGGAGGTACCACGATGCTGTTTCAAACTACCCAGGCCCACGAAGAGCTGCGGGCCAAAATTCGTGCCTTTGCGGAAGAAGAGATCAAGCCCATTGCGTTTCAGCTGGATCAGAACAACGAGTTTCCGGACGAGGCGGTGCGCAAGCTGGGCGAACTGGGGCTGATGGGGATTCCCTATCCGAAGGAGTACGGCGGAGCCGGGTTGGACGCCCTGAGCTATGCCATCGCGGTGGAGGAGCTGTCCCGGGTGGACGGCGGCGCGGGCGTCATTTTGTCCGCCCATGTGTCTCTGGGATCCTGGCCGATCTTTGCCTTCGGAACCCAGGAGCAAAAGGAGAAGTATCTGGTGCCTTTGGCGAAAGGCGAGAAGATCGGCGCCTTTGGCCTGACCGAGCCCAACGCCGGATCTGACGCCGGCGGCACGGAGACCACGGCGGTGCTCAAGGGCGATCACTACATTCTCAACGGCGGAAAGATCTTTATCACCAATGCCCCCAAAGCGGACACGTATGTGGTGTTTGCGGTGACTACGCCGGACATCGGCACCCGGGGCATCAGCGCGTTCATTGTGGAGAAGGGCTGGAAGGGCTTCTATTTTGGCGACCACTACGACAAGATGGGCATCCGCTCCTCCTCCACCGCGGAGCTGATTTTTGACAACGTGGAAGTGCCCAAGGAGAACCTGCTGGGCAAAGAGGGCGAGGGCTTCAAGATTGCCATGGCCACCCTGGACGGCGGGCGCATCGGCATTGCGGCCCAGGCCCTGGGCATTGCCCAGGGGGCCTATGAGAATGCGCTGGAATACGCCAAGGAGCGGGTTCAGTTCGGCAAGCCCATTGGGTTCCAGCAGACCATCTCCTTCAAACTGGCGGACATGGCCACCAAGCTGCGCTGCGCCCGGTTCCTGATCTATTCCGCCGCTGAGCTCAAGGAACAGCACGCCCCCTATGGCATGGAGTCTGCCATGGCAAAGATGTACGCCTCTGACATCGCCCTGGAGGTGACCAACGACGCCCTTCAGATTTTCGGCGGCGCGGGCTACATGAAGGGCATGGAAGTGGAACGGGCCTACCGGGATGCCAAGATCACCACCATTTATGAGGGCACCAACGAGATTCAGCGGGTGGTCATCGCGTCCCACCTGTTGGGGAAGCCCCCCAAGAGCGCCGGCGGCTCTTCCAGCAAGCCGAAGAAGCCGGCCCCGGTGACCGGCGTGCGCAAGAAGCTGATCCTCCGGGACGGCGGGCCTGCCGAGCAGGTAGCCGCGCTGGTGGAGCATCTGAAGAAGGACGGGCACGACTTCACCGTGGGCATCCCCATGGACACCCCCATCGCCCAGGCAGAGCGTGTGGTATCTGCCGGCAAGGGCATCGGCGGGCAGGAGAACATGAAGCTCATTGAGGACTTGGCCCGGGCCGCCGGAGCGGCGGTGGGCTCCTCCCGTCCGGTGGCGGAGACCCTGAAGTATGTGCCCCTGAACCGCTATGTGGGCATGTCCGGACAGAAATTCACGGGCAACCTGTACATTGCCTGCGGCATCTCCGGCGCGGTGCAGCATCTGAAGGGAATCAAGGATGCCTCCACCATTGTGGCGATCAACAAGAATCCCGGCGCGCCTATTTTCAAAAACTGTGACTACGGAATTGTGGGTGAGGTGGAGGAGGTTCTGCCCCTGCTGGCCGCCGCCCTGGACACCGGGGAGAAGCAGCCCGCTCCCCCTATGGTGAAGATGAAGCGGCCCCGTCCGCCCAAGGAGGAGCCCATCGGAAAGCGGTATGTCTGCGGCGGCTGCGGTTATGAGTATGTCCCTGAACTGGGCGATCCGGACGGTGAGATTGCGCCGGGTACGCTGTTTGAGAAGCTGCCTGAGGACTGGGTCTGCCCGGAGTGCGCCGAAGGCAAGGATCAGTTTATTGAAGCGTGACAGAATCCTGATATGGACAAGGAGGATTGAACTATGTATTGTGTAAGAGCTGTCACTGACAACCTCTATTGGGTTGGCGCCAACGATCACCGGCTGACCCTGTTTGAGAATATCCATCCCATCCCCAAGGGTGTGAGTTACAACGCCTATCTGCTGCTGGACAAGCAGTCTGTGCTGTTTGACACGGTGGATTGGTCTGCCTGCCGTCAGCTGCTGGAGAATGTGGAATATCTGCTGGACGGGAAAAAGCTGGACTATCTGGTCATCAACCACATGGAGCCGGACCACGGCGCTTCCATTGAGGAGATCCTGCTGCGCTGGCCCAAGGTGAAGGTGATTTCCACGGAGAAGGCCTTTATGCTCATGCGTCAGTTCGGCTTCCATGTGGATGGTCATGAGTGCATTGAGGTGAAGGAGGGGGACTCCTTCAGCTTTGGGGAACACAACGTCACCTTTGTGGGGGCGCCCATGGTCCACTGGCCGGAGGCCATGGTGACCTTTGACACCACCAATGGGGTGCTGTTTTCCGCCGATGCCTTCGGCTCCTTCATTGCCCTGGACGGCAAACTGTTCGCGGACGAGGTGAATTTTGACCGGGACTGGATTGACGAAGCCCGGCGCTATCTGACCAATATCGTGGGCAAATATGGTCCGCACATCCAGCTTCTGCTGAAAAAAGCGGGCGGGATTCTGGATCAGATCAAGTACATCTGTCCCCTCCACGGGCCCGTGTGGCGCAAGGACCTGGGCTACTTTGTGGAAAAGTATGATAAGTGGAGCCGGTACGAGCCGGAGGTGAAGGGTGTCATGATTGCCTATGCCTCTATGTACGGCAACACCGAGGCCGCTGCCCAGGCTCTGGCCGCCAAACTGTGTGAAAAGGGCATTACGGATGTGGCGGTGTACGATGTGTCCAACACCCACGTATCCTACCTCATCGCTGAGGCGTGGAAGTACAGCCATATCGTATTGGCCTCCGTCACCTACAACCTGGGTATTTACCCGGTGATGAAGAATTTCCTGGAAGACATGAAGGCGCTGAATCTTCAGAACCGCACCTTTGCCCTGATTGAGAACGGCTCCTGGGCCTGCAAATCCGGCGATCTGATGGAGAAGTTCATCAATGAGGAAATGAAGAATATGACCGTACTCAACGAGCGCCTGTCCCTGGCCTCTGCCCTTCACGCAGACAAGGCAGCCGAACTGGACGCCCTGGCGGATGCTCTGGCAGAGTCTCTGACCGCCGGCGAGGGCTGAAATCCTGCACAGGGGAAAACGAAACGGACAGCATGTGCCTGGGGAAACAGACCCGCGCTGAGATAAAACAATGAAATAAGGCTCCAGCCCGCCCGGAGCTGAAATCCGGGCGGGCTGGAGCCGAATCTGTGGATACGAGCAGCGGCGGCCAAAACGGCCAAATAAAAAGCTTGACAAACAATTTGAAATCTGGTAATATAACTCATGCCTCGAGGCGAGGGATAAATTAAAAGTTGTATCTGGGGGTATAGCTCAGCTGGGAGAGCGCTTGAATGGCATTCAAGAGGTC
>CALWXG010000045.1 GCA_944385435.1 uncultured Oscillospiraceae bacterium | reverse complement strand
ACCAGCGACAGGGGCAGGCCCTTCCGGGCCAACACACTGGGCAGCGACCCCCGGTACAGCTTCCACTGGAACGGGATCAGAGACCGGCTTTATGTCTTCGAGGCCCCCATCGACCTGCTGTCCTTCCTCACCCTCTACCCCAGGGACTGGCAGGAGCACAGCTATGTGGCCCTGTGCGGCGTGGGGGAGCGGGCCCTGCTGTGGATGCTGGAACAAGATCAAAATATCCACAATGCCATCCTCTGCCTGGACCACGACCCGGCGGGCATCGAGGCAGCGGGCAGGCTGGCGGAGCTCATCGGCCGCCGGGGCCAGATCCGCCTGTCCGTCCTCCGCCCCCGGTACAAGGACTGGAACGAGGACCTGAAAGCCCTACACGGCCTGGAGGCCCAGCCCGCCCGGGAGCACCCGCAGCTGGCCGCCGCGCCTGAGATATGCCGCCGCATCTGCGCCCTCAGCAAGTCCACCCTCCCGGACCGCCTGGACTTGGAACTTCCCCGCCTGCTGGAGCAGTGCCGCGGCCATCTGCGCAGTGGCCGGACTGAGCAGGCCACGGACTGCTCGGAACGTATGGCGGCGCTGGCCCTGGCCGCCTGCCGCCTGGAGCTGCGGCAGCTGGGCAAGCGGTTCGATAACGGGGCGTTTGAACAGGCCCTGTGCCGCCGCCTGCCGCCCCACCGAAACCGCGGCAGCCTGTCAAACTGCCTGAAAGCGGCCGACGCACAGCTCCAAAGTACCCTGTCCCGATCCACCGCGCCGGGGATCCGGAGCGAGGGGGACAAGAGAGCGCTGGCCAGCCGCTGGCTGGAACTGGCCGCCGCCTTCGCCCGGCTCCCTGTCCGACAGGCGGCGGAGGCATTGGAACACCAGGAGCAGAGACCAGCGCGGCAGATGGAACTGGGGTGAGCCCGTGGATATCCAGAAAATTTTTCTGCTGATATGCGTCGGCGGGCTGCTCCTGCTCCTGGGCGCTGCCGCCCGCT
This sequence comes from uncultured Oscillospiraceae bacterium, assembly GCA_944385435.1. Lineage (GTDB taxonomy): Bacteria > Bacillota > Clostridia > Oscillospirales > Oscillospiraceae > Enterenecus. The sequence continues at coordinate 19,734 of CALWXG010000045.1, read as the reverse complement.
TCTCGGGGCAGGGCTCCCTGGACAACATCAAGTCCAAGACGGTGGGGGACGGCCAGCACGGCACTGCCCGCTGGGCCACCCAAAAGGAGATTCGCGAGACCTATGCCCATGTCCCCTTTCGGCCCCAGAAATGGCGGGCGGGAGTGGAGCTTCCCCAGGTCCAGGGCCTGGTGCTGGGCAGTACAGGTAAACGAAATCAGGTGATCGCCCTGGTGGACCCAGACGATATCCACTGCCTGATGATCGGCGCCTCCGGCGTGGGCAAGACAGCCTTCTTTTTGTACCCCAATCTGGAGTACACCTGTGCCAGCGGCATGAGTTTCCTGGCCCTGGACACCAAGGGGGATCTGGCCCGGAACTATGGCGCCGTGGCCCAGCGGTATTACGGCTACCAGGTGGCGGTCATCGACCTGCGCAATCCCACCCGCTCAGATGGGTACAACCTGCTCGCCCTCATCAACGGCTACATGGACCGGGCCAGAGAGGACCCGAGCGACCTGGCGGCCCGGTCCAAGGCGGAGAAATACGCCCAGATCCTGGCCAAGACCATCGTGGACCCGGAGGGAGGCGCCTCTGACCGGGGCCAGAACGCCTATTTTTATCGGGCGGCCGAGGGCCTGCTCACCGCTGTGATCCTGCTGCTGGCGGAGTACCTGCCCCCCACCCGGGAGCACCCGGAGGAACGGCGGCACATCGTATCCGTGTTCCGGCTGGTGCAGGACCTGACCGCTCCCTCGGGGGTAAAGGGCATGACTCGGTTCCAGCTGCTGATGGCAAAGCTACCCACCGGCCACAAGGCCCGGCAGTATGCTGGCTCCGCCCTCACCAGCGCGGACCAGGCCATGGCCTCCGTCATGTCCACCGCCCTGTCCCAGCTCAACGCCTTTCTGGATACAGAACTGGAGCAGGTCCTGTGCTTTGACAGCGCTATCAACGCCGAGCGCTTCGCCGCCCAGAAGTCCGCCATCTTTCTCATCCTCCCGGAGGAGGACTTCACCAAGAATTTCATGGCCGGGCTGCTGATCCAGAGCCTGAGCCGGGAACTCTTCTCTGTGGCTGAGGAGCACAAGGGCAGGCTCCCCCGGCGGGTGGTGTTCTTCTGCGACGAGTTCGGCACCATGCCGCCCTTCGACGTGCTGCCCCTGTTCTCCGCTGGCCGGTCCCGGGGGCTGACCCTGGTGCCCATCATCCAAAGTCTTGCTCAACTGGAGAAGAACTACGGAAAGGAGGGCTCGGAGATCGTCCAGGACAACTGCCAGGACACCATCTTCGGCGGCTTCGCCCCCAACTCCCAGACCGCCGAGGTGCTGTCCAGGGCGCTGGGCAGCCGCACCGTCATGAGCGGCTCGGTCAGCCGGGGGAAGAACGACCCCAGCCAGAGCTTACAAATGATCGAGCGCCCCCTCATGACGCCAGATGAACTGAAATCCATCCCCAAGGGGGAGTTCATCGTCATGAAGACCGGGACCCACCCCATGCGCACCCGGCTGCGGCTGTTCCTGGACTGGGGCATCACCTTCGGCGAGCCCTATGTACTGCCGGAGCGGGCCGCCCGGCCTGTGGCCTATGCCACCCGGCAGGAACTGGAGCAGGCCATCCTGCAAAAGCATCCACCACAACCCCCAAAAGCCCCCTCGCCCCCTCCGGCGCCTCCCCCTGCGGAGGACAGTGGCGGGCAGCGCCAAGAGGGGCGGACCCAGCTGGACGCTGCCAGGGAGCTACAGGAATTGAGGAAAAATCGAAAGGAAAGAGGAGAAGATAGATGAGTTACTTTCAGGATATCTACCAGTCTGAACTGAACCACCGGGCCAGGGCGGTCTATATGTACCTCAAGGACCGCTCCGGCCGCAAGGGCCAGTGCTGGCCGGGCATCAAGACCATCGCCGCCGAACTGGGGCTCTCCCGCTCGACGGTGAAGCGGGCGTTGGACGACCTGTGCCGGGCCGGACTGATCATCAAGGAGGATCGCTGGCGGGAGAACGGGAGCCTCACGTCCAATCTCTACCGGCTGCTCTGACTGTTTTTCAATGATTTAAGTCCAACAGGCCCGCAAAAAACAAGTCCACCGCCAGGGGCGCTTTGCGCCCTGACGGTGGACCGAGGGTGGGTCCATGGTGGACCGACCCACCAGAAGGACCCAGTCTAAAATCTTAGTACAGAGCAATAACAAGGTAAAACGAAGGAAAAAAGCATTTCTTCACAAATCATTCTTTTGTTAACCTGAGGCAGATCCGCAGGAGAAGCCGGTCATCCGGATCATCCAGGTTCATCCTTAAAATCTTACCAATGTTTTTTAGGCGTTTGATCAAACTGTTGCGATGAATGTAAAGCGCTTCCGCCGTGCGGGACATATTGCACTCCAGATCAAAATAGGTCCTCAGGGTCTTAATATATTCCGAGCCCTTGCTGCGGTCGTGCTCCATCAGCAACAGCAGTCCTCGCGGGCAGAGAGCGCTCCACGCCATGTCCGTCGTACACATGTCCAGCAGATACTGCAGCGTACAATTTCCGAAAAAGTGAATGGAGGAATACTTCTCCGCCGGACCGGCGTGGGTCAGGGCATAAGCTGCCTGCTGGAGATAGGGCGAGGCCTCCGCAAGGTTGGAAAACGGCGCGCTGACGCCGCCGGAATATCCCATTCTGGTCAAAATGTCATCCAGGATCTTGAAGGTATCGTCCGCCTTTCCTTCCGCCCGGAGGCGGAGAAATCCATAGATCTCATCGTTAAAGCTGGCCGCGTACGCCGTCTCCGGCATAGCGGAGCAGAGAAACTGACACATGTAGCGCTGGGGAAGGAATTGGCTGGACTGGCCCCCGGTCAGCTGAAACGCCGCCCAGTACTGCCGCGCCTCTTGGTTTTGGACGCGCCTTGCGGTGATGGGGCGGTGATTCAGAACGTCCAGCAGCAGGGCGATTTCCGGCTTGGGGTCGACCTTCAGCGTAAACAAATAGCGCACGAAAACCTTTTCTAAATAATAGTAGAAGTAGTCCAGAAGCGCAAGGTCGCTCTTCCGGAAGAAATTTCCTCCGCAGGTGCTGACGCAGCCGAGAAAGCGGTCCGAGAAATAGAAATTCTTGCAGTAGATCTCGTAGCTCAGTCCAGGCATGCTGGTCAGATAGGGCGTTCGTATTTTCAGCTCGGTGCGGCAGACCTGCTTGATCCCGTCCATCCACGCTTGACTGATATACAACGATGAACTCGCGCTGTCCAGCGTCACCGTCCTGCCCCCCTCCGTATGCGTCCGAAAAAGAGGCCGCAGGGTGTAGTCGTTCAGGAGAAGGTCTATACGCAACTCCGAAGCGCCCATACATAAAAACTGCTCCAAATCTACCTTCTCGTAGTCCTCCAAGGCATCCCGCAGCCGGATATCCCAGGCGTCAAAGCGGTCGAAAACGGCAAAGACGTCCTGCATGACCTGGAACAGGTCCAGATCGTTTTCCACATGGAGCACCTGCGCCCCGGAGGAGGTCCACTGCTTGGGCATCCGGCCGCCATAGCAAATCACGGCGGCCTGCGGCGGCGGCGAAGGCGGGAGCGCGTGGGTGGATGCGAGATACAGGCACTCCTGCGTCCACGGACTGCCCGATTCATACAGGGCGGGCCGGGTATACCGCAGCGTCTGATCCTCCGGGCCATAGCGGTGGACCCGGTACCCAGCCGGGAGATGATCTGCGATGATATCTAAGTTCAGTTTCATGGCGTTCTCCTTATCTGCACAATAACAAGGAAGTCTGACAGGTCGTTTTGGTGGAGAATGTACAACTCCATTATGTAATCTTTTCACAAAAAAGTCCATACCCTTTGTAAAAAAGTGTGCATTCTGTCCACTTCCCCCTGCGTGGAATGTAAATATTTTGCACCTAAAGTGGGAATGACAGGTATATTTCCGATGAACGGCGAAAAAGTTGTCGAAAAACTATCACATTTCTCCATTGCAAAAGCTACATTTATGCATCCTATACATAATTCGCTTGCAGTGTTATAGTTTTCTTGTCAGGATTGTACCCACACAGATCTCAACCTCGGAACTATGAAAGGAGAAGCTATGAAAAACAAAATCGATCCGCGGATTCCTCGGGAGGTAGGCGAGAACGTCCTCCCCATGCACGCAGGAGTAAAATCTCCTTGGGAAAAGATCGTGTCGTATCACGATGCGGCGCACTACTGCCAGCGGTACAACGCCGTTTTGAGCGCCGCTATCATGCAGGCTTTCCGCATTCTGGTGCCTGACTATGTGGAGCGCAGCCAGGCCCTGTGCAAAAACGCATATGCCCGGCTCGCCATGGTCTATGAGCGCATCCCCGGGTATACGGAGATGAACCGGAACGAGCTGAACATGCACCCCTTTATGCGGGGCAACTTCGTGGGCGGCCTAATCGGCGACGCCGGCGATGAGAAGCTGCTAATGTGCGGCCGCGTCAACGATTTCGGCACCTACCGTGCGGAAAAGGAGCTGGACATCTGCTATTGGGACATTGTGGGCACGGAGCTCTGCCGGGCCACCACCCAGTCCCTGCAGGCCTGCGCGGACTGCGCGGCAAAAGGCGCGAAAAAAGGGCCCAGCCTGGAGTACCACATGGTGGAGGCCAAGGGCGCCGGAGACCGCCACTGCCGCATCGTCGCCGAGAGCCGGGAGAAATACCCCATGCCCCCCCACGAGCAGTGGGAGTGCTTCGGCCCGGTCGCCACGGCTGATCAAATCAAATTCACCAAAGAAGAGGACTGCGTCAGCGAGTCCATGATGTTCCGTGAGGAGTGCGACTACCGCTTCTCCAACGGCACCAACACGGAGTGCGGCTGGGAGAGCGCCTACCCCATGGTGACCATATCCCATGGCTACACCTATATCCTCCCAACCCTCGCCGACTATGTGCGCGACGGGAAGCTGACGGAGGAACAGGTCATGCACGCGCTGCACTGCGTCTGCGAGGCGGCGGGGAAAGCGACCTTCCTGGACAACTTCTCCAAGGAAGGGCTGCGGCAGTGGCTGGGCGTGCCCCACTCCATCGGCGCCGAGGACGGGCGGCTGATGGGCTCCTATTTGGAGATGTTCCTCCAATGCATGCGGAATCCTTACACCATCGAGGCCTTTAACGAGGACGAGTGCGTCTACGACATTGACGCCGTGGCTCTGGCCAACCGGAACAGCTATGGCCTGGTCCACTGCTTCAAGTGGTTCTGGTACGGGATCACCAAGAGCCTGGTCAGCGCCCAGTGGTCCCTGTGGGAGGAGGATTCCGCCGAGGGCCGCCTGCGCATCAAGATCGCGAAAAAGATCGACAAGTTCTGCTGAATTCAGAGAAAGGAGCGCCGAACAGCTATGTATAAAAACGTATACAAGTATGACGACATGAAGCGGGCAGAACACATGGCCGTGCGCACGACTGTGGGCTGGTATCTGTGGACCCATCACCTGGTGGAAGTCACCGGCGAGGACGTCGTCGAGTTTTTGGAGAAAATCTACCTCAACCGGATCGGCAACATCAAGATCGGCGGGGAGCGCTACACCTGTATGCTGGACGAGAACGCCGAGATCATCGACGACGTCATCATCTTCCGCTTGGAGGAAAAGAAATTCTGGGTCTCCACGCTGTTTGCCCACTATCTGATTCCCTGGTTCGACGCGCACAAGGAAAACTACCGCGTGGAGTACGTCAACATCACCAAGCAGTGGCAGATGTACGCGGTCCAGGGGCCCAAATCTCTGGAGATGGTCAACTCCCTGGTGGGTGAGCCGGTCGACGATCTGAAGTTCTACAACTTCCGGGACAATACGATCGCCGGCATCCCCGTCAAGGTGAACCGGGCCGGCTTCACCGGGGAAAAGCTGGGCTTCGAGCTCTACGTCCCCGATGAAAAGAGCGACGAGATCGAGGGGATGCTGCGTGCCGCCGCGGAAAATCTGGGCGGCCGTGAGGTGACCGATTTCCAGGTCATGGCCTGGACGCTGCCCACCGAGGCCGGCTTCTTCTACATGCGCGATTTGCGCCATGTCAATCCCTTTGAGGTGGAGCTGAGCAAGGGCATCAACTGGGAAAAGGACTTTATCGGCAAGGCGGCCCTGAAAAAGATCGAGGAGGAGGGCCCCGCCCGGGAGACCGTCGGCTTTACCGTTGCCGAGGACGATATCCACATCAAGGGCCGGCACATGGGCAACGAAGGCGAATTTGTGTACAAGGACGGAGAATATGTGGGCCGCTGCATGAAAATCGTATACAGCTATGTCAAGGACATCAACAACGGCTTTATCATTGCGAAACGGGGCGCGCTGAAAAATGGCGACAAGGTGACCATGCACGGTCATGAAGCCATTATCTGCGACAAACGGTTTTTGCAGGCATAAGCTTATCCATCTAACGGGATTCGACGCATGACCTCATGAAGTAAGGAGTATTCGACCACAACACTTCGCCGCCAAAACAGACAGGTCGCTGGGTCAGAACCATGTCCATACGGAACAAAACCGATAAAGGTACCGAGCCGTAGCGCCTGCCTGGTTTGCGGCATCTCCACTGCTTGATTATTTTAAGGTTTCTACTGGCTTTTTCACGGTATATGCAGAGAGAATATATCTTGATAATCTTAGAAACAAGTGCAGTCTAAACGCTTTACCTTTTTTATAAATTAAGGGGGATAAAAATGGAATATGATATTACCATGATCCGACAGAAGATGCTGAGCGGTTACATTCAAAAGGCGCGCCCACTGGAAACTGTGATTCATGTCACTGGCAAGGTGGCCCTGATCACCGGTGGAACCTCCGGACTAGGTTTTTGCTGCGCCCTGCGCTTGCTTCAGGGCGGCGCCAATGCAGTGATTGCCAGCTTTTCGGATGCCGAGGCTGAAGTCGCTCTTCCCCTGTTGGCGGAAGCCGGCTTTGGCCCCGAACGGGTGCGTTTTTTTAAGTGCGACGTGACAAACGAGGCCGATGTGGAGGCAATGGTGAAGTTCACCGCCGATACGTTTGGGTCTGTCGATATTCTGGTTACTTCTGCCGGGATCTGGAGCTATGCCCACATCTATGACATGCCCGAGGAGGAGTTCCTGCGGGTGATCAATGTCAATTTGAACGGCACGTTCCGCACCGCCAAGCATGTCAGCCGCTATATGGTCAGCCATGGCGTCAAGGGAAAGATGGTCTTTGTCTCTTCGGACTGCTATACGATCCCCTTCCCCGTGTTCGGCGGCTACGCCCACTACGCCGCATCCAAGGGTGGCATCGTCGCCCTGGCCACCGAGCTGGCAAAGGAGCTCAAGCGCTTTGATATCACGGTCAACACCGTGGCGCCCGGCCCCATGGCCACCCCGGGTGGAAAGACCAATCAAATGGCGCGGGGCCTGACCGACGAGCAGGTCGGTATTTTGGCTGCGGAAAACAGAATCGCGCAGGTAGACCGCAATCCGGATACGGATGCTGTGGCGCTGGCCGTGTATATGATGTGTACCGATCTGGCGGACAGCATCAACGGCGACTGCATCCTGGCGGACAAGGGCATGACGCATAACGCGCTGTACCGGCAGCCCGCCATTCAGGAGTATCCCCCCAAGGAAGAAAACTGAGCAAATACACGGCTTTTGCGCAATCAGTGGTTTTCCTGCGGATTTCCATTCCAAAATAAACCGCAAATACAATGGTAAGGAGTTATGGCTATGGCAGAAACAGCGACCAAGAAAAACTGGATATTCATCGTGGGCACACTCCTGATGAGTATCGGTATGCAGTTTGCAAACTATGGAACGACCATCGCAGTGGCCGGCGAAATGACAAAAATGGGCGCAATGACCTATTATGTGTTGGTCGCGGCCCTTGCCACGCTGGGCATGATGCTGGTCCTCCCCATCGTGGGAAAATTAACTGCCATTTTTGGCCTGCGGAGTCTGATTATTCTGGGCATCATCGTCCAGACGGTCGGCAGGGTGCTGATGATGTTCTGCACCTCCTGGATTCCCTATGCAACCGCTTATCTCCTCCAGGCGATCGGCGGCGGATTTTATACCACTGCTCCTTATGTCCTGATGTCTGTTGCCACCGCGCCCAAAGAGCGTGTAAAATTCTTTGGCTATATCGCCATGGCCAACGCGATCGGCGCCATCTTTGGCCCGCTGGTCAGCAGCGCCATCTACTCCCTTGGCGGGACATTGGGCCTTTTGTCCTATATTTCCAACCTGCCGTTTACTCTGATCGGCTTTATCCTGGCCATGAAGCATTGTCCCAATCAGAAGATCCCGAATGCGGCCAAGGGATTTGATTACCTGGGCCTGATCCTCACCGTGATCGGTCTGGCCTGTTTGGTGTTCTGGCTGAATCTCAGCGGTAAAATGATCGAGTGGATCAGCGCCCCGGCTTTCATCCTGCTCGCTTTGGCCGTCATCTGCCTGGTCTGGATGATCCGGCGGGAGCTTACGATCAAAAACCCGGCGGTTCCCATCAGGATGTTCAAAAACAAGCGTCTTGTCTTTGCCTTTATCGGGAGTGTGGTCTTTTCCGCATATGCCACCTGTACGACCACCTACATCGTCATGTGGGTCAACATGAATTATGCCGCGCTTCCTCTCGGTACGCTGTACAGCGGTACATACAACATGGCCCAGCAGCTGGTCATCCTGATTTTGGGGACGTTCCTCGGCGCGTATATCGGCAAACGGTATGTCCATCGGTTCCGTAAGTTTGGTATTGCCGCAATGCTGGTTGCCCTGGCTGCGACCTTGATCCTGTGCTGTCTAAAATTCACAGGAACTGCGGCTGAAAACAATCTGGTCTTTTGGGGCGGAATTCCCGCGGGCATGCTGCTTATTTATCTGGGCACCGGACTGGGCGGCTTCTCTTCTGTCGTGGCAAGCTCCTCTTTCACCGCTTTCTGGCAGACAAACACGCCTCCGGAAGAAATCCCCTCCGGCCAGTCGATGTACAGCTTCGGATCAATGTTCGGCTCCACACTCTGCAACGCGATTGCGGCCACTGCCCTCGGCACTGGTACGGATTATATCCGGGCTTTTCTAGTTGGCGTCGCGTTCTGCGCCATTGGCGTCGTGGCCGCTTTCGCCGGCTTCCGATTCAGCAGTGCGGAACTGTCTGCGGAAAGCTGACATCGTAACCTATTTTATGGTTCAACCGAAAAAAGGAGTCATCTAAATGAAACTTACAGGCAAAGCCGTTGTGGTAACCGGAGCCTCGTCTGGCATTGGCAAAGCGATCGTAGAACGATTTGTCCAGGAAGGCGCAAACGTAGTTGCCGTTGCCAGGCGCAAAGAGCGCCTTGATGCGCTGGTAGAGTCCATCTCTGGGGCCGCCGGAAAAGTAATTCCCTTTGTTGCGGATGTTTCCATACCCGAAAATAGCGATGCTATGATCGATTTGGCTGTGCAGGAATTTGGCAGGCTGGATGTATTGGTAAACAACGCCGGCGTTATGGACGATATGAGCCCCATCGGCGATCTTACGAATGAACAGCTGAAAAAATTATACGACATCAATGTTTTCGCCCCCATTTTCTCTATGCGCAAAGCGGTCAATCTCTTTTTGGCCCAGGGAGGCGGCGGCAGTATTGTCAACATTGCCTCTCTCGGCTGCATCAAGGTGGTGGCGGGCCCGGCTTATTGCTCCTCAAAAGCGGCGCTGGTTTCCGTCAGCAAAAATACGGCATATATGTATATGCTGCAAAATATCCGGTGCAACGTGATCGCTCCCGGCGGCATCCGCACCGAGATCAGCAATTCCATGGGAGTGCCGAATATGGGCGGTTACGCTCGGGTGAAGCCGGTGCTGGCAACCGCTCCAGACCTGGGAGATGCAGAGGATGTGGCGGCGGCAGCTCTGTTTTTCGCCAGCGATGACTCAAAGTACATCAGCGGTGATGTCATGTATGTGGACGGCGGCTGGAATGCCGGTTGATGATCTGCAAGCAATAAATTTGGATTCAGGAGGAAACGCAACATGGTCATAAAAACGGATATCGAGATTGCTCAGGCACGTGAGAAGAAGATGATCACCGAGATCGCCAAGACCGCCGGCATCCCGGAGGAGTATCTGGAGCTGTATGGCAATTACAAGGCCAAGGTGGACTACCGCCTGCTCAAGGACCGGAAGGACGCGCCGGACGGCAAGCTGATCCTGGTCACCGCCATCACCCCTACCCCCGCTGGCGAGGGTAAGACCACCACCTCCGTGGGCCTCACCGACGGCCTGCGGAAAATCGGCAAGAACGCCGTGGTGGCCCTGCGGGAGCCCTCCCTGGGTCCGGTGTTCGGCGTCAAGGGCGGCGCCGCCGGCGGCGGCTACGCCCAGGTAGTGCCTATGGAGGACATCAACCTCCACTTTACCGGCGACTTCCACGCCATCGGCGCAGCCAACAACCTGCTGGCTGCCCTGCTGGACAACCACATCCAGCAGGGCAACGCCTTAGGCATCGACGTCAAGCAGATCACCTGGAAGCGGGCCGTGGACATGAACGACCGTCAGCTGCGCCACATTGTGGACGGTCTGGGCGGCAAGGCCCAGGGCGTGCCCCGGGAGGATGGCTTCGACATCACCGTGGCCAGCGAGGTCATGGCGGTGCTGTGCCTGGCTTCCGACATCCCCGACCTGAAGGCCCGGCTGGGCCGGATGATCGTGGCCTACACCTACGACGGCAAGCCGGTCACCGCCCACGACCTGAAGGCCGAGGGGGCCATGGCCGCCCTGCTCAAGGACGCTCTGAAGCCCAACCTGGTGCAGACCCTGGAGGGCACCCCCGCCTTCATCCACGGCGGCCCCTTCGCCAACATCGCCCACGGCTGCAACTCGGTCACCGCCACCCGCATGGCCCTGAAGGTGGCCGACTACGCCGTCACCGAGGCGGGCTTCGCCGCCGACCTGGGTGCCGAGAAGTTCCTGGACATCAAATGCCGCCTGGCCGGGCTGGCCCCCTCCGCGGTGGTCATCGTGGCCACGGTGCGGGCGCTGAAGTACCACGGCGGCGTGGCCAAGGCCGACCTGAACCAGGAGAACCTGGACGCCCTGGAGAAGGGCCTGCCCAACCTGCTCCAGCACGTAGACAACATCAAGAACGTGTTCGGCCTGCCCTGCGTGGTGGCCATCAACGCCTTCCCCACCGACACAAAAGCGGAGCTGGATCTGGTGGAAAAGCGGTGCAATGAGCTGGGGGTCAACGTGGCCCTGAGCGAGGTGTGGGCCAAGGGCGGCGAGGGCGGCCGCGCCCTGGCAGAAGAGGTGGTGCGCCTGTGCGAGCAGCCCAACCACTTCCGGCAGTCCTACGAGCTGGAGCTCACCATTGAGGAGAAGCTGGAGGCCATCTGCAAGAAGATCTACCACGCCGACGGCGTACAGCTGGTGGGCAACGCGGTGAAGCAGGCCCAGCAGCTCACCCAGCTGGGCTTTGACAAGCTGCCCATCTGCATGGCCAAGACCCAGTACTCCTTCTCCGACGACCCCGCCCTGCTGGGCGCCCCCAAGGGCTTCACCGTCACGGTGCGCAACCTGAAGGTGTCCGCCGGCGCCGGCTTCATCGTGGCCCTCACCGGGGACATCATGACCATGCCCGGCCTGCCCAAGGTGCCCGCCGCCGAGAAGATCGACGTGGACGAGAACGGCGTCATCTCCGGGCTGTTCTGAGGAGGGCACGCCATGGATGATGCCACTTTGAAAAGCTGCCGGGAGTTTGTCTCCCTGCTTGCCTCCGACGCTCCCGCCCCAGGGGGCGGGGGGGCCGCCGCCCTGGTGGGTGCCATTGGCACCGCTCTGGGCAATATGGTAGGCTCACTCACTGTGGGCAAAAAGAAGTATGCCGCCGTGGAGGACGAGATTCGCTCTCTCATGGCCCGGTGCGGCGAGCTTCAGATCCAGCTGCTGGACCAGGTGGCGGCGGATGCCGAGGGATTCGTTCCCCTGGCCAAGGCTTATGGCATTCCGAAGGACGACCCAAACCGGTCTGAGATTCTGGAGCGGGCCACCATCACTGCCTGTCAGGTGCCCATGCGCATCATGGAACTGTGCTGCGACAGCCTGAAGGCCATCTCCATCTTGGCACAGAAGGGCTCCCGGCTGGCAGTGTCCGACGCCGGGTGCGCAGCAGCCATGGCGAAAGCGGCCCTCCAGGCCGCCTCCCTCAACGTGTTCATCAATACCAAAACACTCCAGAATCGGGCCTTGGCCCGGGAGGCCAACGAGAAGTGCCTGGCTATGTTAGAGGAATATGGCGGGCTGGCTGACCGGATTTTTGAAGATGTCATGTGCGGCCTATATGCAAAATCGGGAGGCTGATGAAATGGCAAAGCAACTGTTAGGCAAAGAGGTCACCGCCGCCATGGATCAGCGGCTCCAGGAGCGAGTGACCGCATTGAAAGAGAGAGGGGTCTCCCCCAAGCTGGCTATCATCCGCTGCGGGGAGGATCCGTCCGACTTGTCCTATGAGAAGGGCGCTGAGAGCCGAGCAGCCCGCATCGGAGTGGAGGTCCAAAAATTCCTGCTGCCGGGGGATGTGAACAAGCAGTGCTTGATGGAGACCATCGATCAGGTCAATGCCGACACCTCCATCCACGGATGCCTCCTATTCCGTCCCCTGCCCGCCCATCTGAGGCAGGACCAGGACGAGATCTGCAACCATTTGGCCGCCGCCAAGGATGTGGACTGCATGACCGACCTTTCCATCGCCGGAGTATTCACCGGCAAGGATCTTGGCTTTGCTCCATGCACCCCCCAGGCGTGCATGGAGATTCTCCACCACTACGGCATTGACCCCAAAGGCAAGCGGGCGGTGGTTATCGGCCGCAGCCTGGTGGTGGGTAAGCCGGTAGCCATGATGCTGCTGGCAGAAAACGCCACCGTCACCATCTGCCATACCAAGACAGTGGACACCCCCGCCATCGCCCGTCAGGCGGACATTCTCATCTCCGCCGCCGGTGTGCTGGGCAGTCTCACCAAGGACTATGTCCGGCCCGGCCAGGTGGTCATTGACGTGTCCATCAACTGGGATGAGAACAAGCCCAACAGCAAGGGCGGACTGGGCGCCATGTCGGGGGACGCGGTCTATGAAGAAGTGGAACCCATCGTGGAGGCCATCACCCCGGTGCCCGGCGGCGTGGGCAGCGTCACCACCAGCGTGCTGATCAGCCATGTGGTGGAGGCTGCCAGGCGCACCCTGGCGTAAGGGGTGGGGAACATGAAATACTTCAAAACCTATGTGTCCGGCATTTTGGGCGGGGCCTGCATTGCCTTTGGCGGCGTGGCCTTTCTGTCCCTGGAGAGCAGCATTCTGGGCGCCCTGTTTTTCACCGTGGGGCTGTTCACCATCTGCACCCTGGGACTGAATCTGTTCACGGGCAAGGTGTGCTACGTCTTTCAGCGGGACAGGACCTACGCGGTCAATCTGCCGCTGATCTGGCTGGGCAACCTGACAGGCACGGCGGCGGTGGGTCTGCTGGTGCAGGCCACCCGCCTCTCCCCCGCCCTGACGGCCCGGGCCCAGAGCGTCTGTCAGGCCAAGCTGGACGACAGCTGGCTGAGCCTGTTCCTGCTGGGCGTGCTGTGCAACATCTTTATTTACATCGCCGTGGAGGGGTTCAACCAGAATCCCCACCAGCTGGGCAAGTACCTGTCCCTGTTCTTCGGGGTGATGGTGTTCATCCTGTGCGGGTATGAGCACTGTGTGGCGGATATGTTCTACTTCACCGTGGCCGGTGTGTGGAGCGTGGACACCTTCCTGCGCCTGCTGGTCATCACCCTGGGCAACGCCGTGGGCGGCGTGATCTTCCCGCTGGTCCAGGGGTGGCTTTTGAAAGACGATCGATAAGGCAGAGCCTTGCGGGGAGAGGAGGAGCAAGGGCGCGATACGCGGTTTCCCGCAATAGTGGGAGAGGGAGCGCATGCACCTTGCTCCCAAAGAGGGTCCCATAAAAGCCCAGCGTCAGCGGCTTTTGTGGAAAGATGAGGCGCTATCTGTGCCAAAAAAGGGACCCGGCGCAGACCCAGTGTAAGCGGTTGGCGTCGGGAGAGGAAGGGCAAGGGAGCATGTGCAGCTTTCAACGTAAGGTGGAAACGGAACATCGCGGACTTTGCTCCGACGACAGAGTAGGAACAGCGCGTTAAGTGCCTTGGGATGGGAGGTCGCCCATGGACGAAACACCTTGGTGTGCGGTGCTGTTCCGCATCCGCTGCCACAAGAGGAGCGAGCTCCTTTCGTGGCAAATACGAAAGGAGTAAATCAAATATGAAACTGAACAAAGTAAAGCAGCTTGTTATCAACGCGATGCTTGCCGCCGTGTGTTTTGTGCTGGCTAATTTCTCCTTGACGTTCGTGAATATCAAATTCACGTTCGAGAGTATCCCCGTCCATTTAGGTGCCCTGCTCTTTGGACCAGCCGCTGGCATGGCCATCGGAGGGATCGGCACATTTCTATATCAAGTGCTTTCCTACGGCGTCACCGCGACTACCCCATTGTGGATCATCCCCTATATCGTCTGCGGCGGATTGGTGGGGTTTGCCGCCAAAGGGAAGAACTTTTCTTTAAGCCGCGTGCAAGCGATCCTATTGATTGTGGTGGGAGAGTTGTCGATTACTTTAATGAACACAGGAGCCCTCTACATTGACAGCCATGTTTACGGCTATTACCATCCCACTTTAATCACCGGTGTCCTTGCTTTACGGCTTGTGATTTGTGTGGTAAAGGCAATCGCCTACGGCCTTATCCTACCCGAGCTAGTCAACACGCTCCGCCGTGTGCTCCACCTGGAGCCCACGCTGAAAAAGGAGTATGTCAAATGACGCCTCAAGAAGCCATCGCCTATATCGAAAACTACACCTGGAGCACCACCCGCCTGGGTCTCGAGCGGACCCAGGCCCTGCTCCACGCCCTGGGTAATCCCCAGAAGGAGCTGAAGTTCATCCATGTGGCCGGGAGCAACGGGAAGGGCTCCACCTGCGCCATGCTGGAGTCCATCCTGCGCTGCGCCGGCTACCGCACGGGGCTGTACATCTCTCCCTATATCCAGGACTTCTGCGAACGCATCCAGGTGTGCGGGCAGAACATCCCCGGGGCACGTCTGGCAGAGCTCACCGAGCGGGTCCGGCCCATCGCCGACACCATGGACGACCACCCCAGCCAGTTCGAGCTGGTCACCGCCATCGCCATGGCCTATTTCCAGCAGGAAGGGTGCGACATCGTGGTGCTGGAGGTGGGCATGGGGGGCGAATTGGACTCCACCAACGTCATCGACGCCCCGGAGGTGGCCGTCATCACCAACATCGGCCTGGAACACACGGAATACCTAGGCAATACCCTGGGAGAGATCGCCGCCACCAAGGCGGGCATCATCAAGCCGGGCTGCTCCGTGGTGTGCTATGACGGCGCGGACGAGGTCATACAGGTCATCGAGCAGGTGTGCCGGGAAAAGGAAGTCCCCATGCACATCGCCTGCGCAGCTGAAATCATCCCCAAGAGCCACGACCTGTACGGCCAGCGGTTCACCTGGCGAGAAAAGGAATACACCCTCCCCCTGCTGGGGGAACATCAGCTGCGCAATGTGGTCGTGGTGATGGAGACGGTGCTGGCCCTGCTGCGCCGGGGCTGGTCCGTCGGCGATGCCGCAGTCCGGGAGGGTCTGGCCCGTGTCCAATGGCCAGCCCGGTTCGAGGTACTCTCCCACGCCCCACTGTTCATCCTGGACGGCGGCCACAACCCCCAGTGCGCCCAGGCGCTGGCCGCCGACCTGGCCGACTACCTGCCGGGGCAGAAGGTCACCTTCCTCATGGGGGTGCTCTCCGACAAGGACTATGGCGCCATGCTGGACATCCTGCTGCCCTATGCCGCCGGCTTTGTGTGCATCACCCCGGACAGCCCCCGGGCTCTGAGCGCGGAGAATCTGGCCAAGGCCATCCAGGCCAAGTGCAGCCTACCCGTGGCGGTGTGCGACGGGGCAGCCAAGGCGATTCCAGCCGCGCTGGACACAGCCCTGCCTGTGGTGGCCTTCGGCTCGCTGTACATGGCCGGAGGTATTCGCACCGCCTTCCACCCGGCTTACCGGAAGTGGCTGCGCAGGCAGAAGATCCGCGCCCGCGACCGCTACACGCCGGAGGACCGCGTCCGACTGTCCCAAGATATCGTGGCGCAGATCGTGGCCAGCCCCGAGTTTCAGGCGGCCAAGACCGTGCTGATCTACCGGGCCACCCGAGGCGAGGCGCGGCTGGAGGCGCTGGAACGGACGCCCGAGGCCCAGGGCAAGCGGCTGGTCTTCCCCCTGTGCATCAGCGACACCGAGATGGTGGCTCTCCTGCCGGAGGGGCCGGACGCCTGGAAGAGCGGCTATTACGGCATCCAAGAGCCGGTCTTGGAAAGGTCTCAACTCATCCAGCCCGAGGAGTTGGACATGGTCCTGTGCCCCTGCACCGTCTTTGACGAGGCGTGCGACCGCATGGGCATGGGCGCCGGGTTCTACGACAGGTATCTGACAAAATGCCGACCTGACGCATGTATCGCTTCGGTGGCCTTTGAAGCACAGAAAGCGCCCCATATCCCCACCGATCCCTGGGATCAGCCCATGGACCTGGTCTTTACCGAGCGGGCTGTCTACCACTTTGGAAAATAACTTCCGTATTTAGCTACCGTTTTTGTATAGGGTCACAGAATCATACAATCAGTTTCTTTTTCTGTAAAGCAATACATTAATGGATTCGATTAGCCCGTACCAGCCCTCTTTCATCACATAGGCAACCGACCAGGTTTTCTCTACCATGAATAGGCTAAGCACTCATCTCCGTCTCTTGGGTACTGTGCCTGGTGCTGGGCAGTTCTGATATGTCCACTGCGGCATGCCCTTCACAGGTAATTAAATACTACAAATCATACCGCTGGTTTTGCACGAATATGTGAAATCAGCGGTTTCCTATTTTTAATAAGAAACACTAAAATTTCTACAAATCAATGCAGTCTATATTTTGCAAAAACAGAGTGTCATCAAGCCGAGAAAATCTTGGTAGGGAGATAAAACTTTATCATAGAATCATAGCAGAAATATACCATGCTAATTTTTTTCAAAAAATATTTTAACATGGAAGGGTCTTTGCCACATTAGCTGTTACACTCAAATCAAGGAGCAGGCAAAAGGGGTGATGACCCGTGGATGCCCATGAACGCCGGCAGAGACTTCTGGAGCGGCTGTGCAGAGAGCGGCATGATACATATGAAAATCTGGCACAGCTGTTCGGTGTCTCAAAGCGGACGATCCAAAACGACATCATGGTGCTGACGGGAAGTTACCCTATCGAGACCGTGTGTGGCCGCTACGGCGGAGGTATTCACCTCATGGATGGCTACCACTTGGACCCGAAGCGCTTGACCGCGGATGAGACAAATCTCCTCAAACGCTTGGCCACGACCCTATATGGCGATGACCTGATCTTGATGAACGGGATCATCACCCGCTTTGCTCCATATTGATCTTTCCCTTCGCACCTTGACAAACACCGCCTGCGCGGTCATATCCGGCAGTTTCGATCTGTCGGCTGACGGCCCCGAAAGGGAAAGCGACGGTCTGAAGGCGCCAGGACCCGCCTGTGGAGCATCCCTCCATCAAGCAAACGGCCATTTTAAGGCAGCGAGCGCACCTTCCTCCAGACCAAGGACAAGCTGTGGCGGCTTGTCCCGCCATGACCCGTCAGCCATCAGACAAGCCCGTCCAGCCACAGCCACAAGCAATGGGGGCGGCTCGAGAGATCCTCGGGGGGTGAGATCCCCGCCAGACAGTGCCAACTGTGATCGTTTCTGCCGCCCTGTGAGCCCGCGTTTTGCGCAGGCTCTTGCGTTTGGGGAAGTTGTGTCGAATACAGGCGCGTCGCAAATCAAAAGAATGGCGGGGACCGCCAATGAGGGACTGTAATGCTTTCCAACCATGGAGCGGTCCCCGCCGCTCTCTTCAAATATGAAAGGCGGTCAGCGTGATATCCACGCCGTCCGCTTTTTGTGTTTGAACGAATCTATATAAGGAGGTTCTGTCAATGAAACCTGACCTGCACACCCGTAGTCTGGACGATCTTCCAGACTTCTTTTCAGTATCTGAATTTTCCGCTGTGTTCGGCGTGTCCCGGGCCACGGCCTACCGGATGGCGGAACAAGGAAAGCTCCCCTGCCTGCGGATCGGCCGGCGCGTCATTTTATCCCGTGACCATCTCAAGCAGTGGGTGGAGGATATGATCGGAGGGACTAAATCATGGCGCGCCGGGTAAAGGGCGAAGGGAGCCTGTACCAGACCGCTGATAAGACGTGGGTCTATCAATATAAGGTTGACGGAAAGCGTAAGACCAAACGCTTTCAGCGGAAGTCTGACGCCAGGGCCTTCATCGACTCGCTCATGACTTCTCAGAAACCGTCTTCCCTGTCCAGCGCGGGACGCACGGAAGTCCTCACCGTCGGAGAATGGATGGATCGCTGGCTGGAGAAATACGCCAAACCCGCCATCAAGTTGTCCACCTATTGCAGCTATGAGCAGTATGTGCGAGGCCATATCAAGCCGCTGCTCGGGGCGAAATATCTGAACACCCTGACGGCGGAGGACCTCCAGGACTTTTTCAATGACCGGGCCAAAAACGGCAACCTCAAAGGCAAGGGCGGCCTCTCCCCCAAGACACTGACCAACCTGCGCAATATGCTCCACCTGGCCTTTTCCCAAGCGGTGAAAAACAAGCTGATCCAGGAAAACCTGGTGGAGAGCGTCGTGCTCCCAAAAGTTCGGGCGCAGGAGATGCGGGTCCTCAGCCGAGAGGAGCAAAACCGCCTCATCCTGGCGGCGCGGCGGGCGCCGGAGCCCGCCGCCTTCGGGATCATCTTCGACCTTTTTACCGGGCTGCGGATCGGGGAGTTGTGCGGCCTCCGGTGGGAAAACGTGGACATGGAGAGAAGGGCTTTCAAGGTCTGCGAGACCAGGAACCGGCTCCCCAACTTTGACCCATCCATCGAAACCAGCACCAGTGTCCACACCGTCAAGAGCACCAAGACAGACAACTCCCGCCGGACCGTGTATCTCATGGACGGGCTGTTTCAAGATTTTTCCGAATACCGCGCCATCCAACTATCCATCAAAGCAAAATACCCGGCCTACAATATGGGCGGCTATGTATTCTGCCAGGAAAATGGCCAGCCCTATGAGCCGCGGACCTACCAGGACCTGTTCAAGCGGTGCGTCCGGCAGGCGGGGATCGCCGACGCCAACTTCCATAGTCTGAGACACACCTTTGCCACCAGGGCCCTGGAACAAGGGATGGACGTTGTGACGCTGTCCCGGCTACTGGGCCATGCTAACCCTTCCATCACATTGGACAAGTACGGTCATGCCTTGGATGATCACAAGCGGCTGAGTGTGGAGCGCCTGGAGGGCGTCTACCTAGGCGGCCACAGCAAGACAGTACCCCAGACGATCACCGAAAATACCTCAACAGAATTTTCCTGGGATATGTCGATGCATCTTTGATTTGCATCAGTGCAAAAAACAGAAATGAAAAATAAGCATCAGATTTGCATCACCTAAAAATTGGTTGGTACTTTTTCGAAAGAAAAACCGCTGATTTCTATCGAAATTAGCGGTTTTATGGTTGCGGGGGAGGGATTTGAACCCTCGACCTCCGGGTTATGAGCCCGACGAGCTACCAAACTGCTCTACCCCGCGATATGAAATTGGTGCCGGAGACCGGGGTCGAACCGGCACGGGATCTCTCCCACGGGATTTTAAGTCCCGGGCGTCTGCCAAT
>CALWXG010000044.1 GCA_944385435.1 uncultured Oscillospiraceae bacterium | reverse complement strand
GTCGGATCTCCTGTCTCCCGGTCTCTTCCCCCGGTTGGCTCGCCTCCCGGGGCCTGGATTCCCCGCCCCGGTCTGGGGCCGCCTGGGGTGGGATATGGGCTGCCGCGGCGCGGGACGGTTGCTCCGTTCCGGCGCCCGGCCCCTGTTCCGTCTCTTCCTCCGCCCGGTAGATCAGCTCCGGAGCCTTCTCCGCCATCCGGTCCTCCCGGCCGCTGGGCACCGCCTGCCGCAGTTCCGGCCGGCTGTCCCCCGGTTGGATGCCAGAGATTCGCTCCGGCTGGATTTCCCGGTTGGCCTGCCCCTGGGAGGCGGTCTCCTGTCGGATCTCCTGTCTCCCGGTCTCTTCCCCCGGTTGGCTCGCCTCCCGGGGCCTGGATTCCCCGCCCCGGTCTGGGACCGCCTGGGGTGGGATATGGGCTGCCGCAGCCCGGGACGGATGCTCCGTTCCGGCGCCCGGCTCATGTTCTGTCTTTTCCTCCGTCCGGTAAACCAGCTCCGCAGTTCCCTCCGGCGTCCGGCCTTCCCGGGTGCTGGGCACCGCCTGCCGCAGTTCCGACCGGCTGTCCTCCGATTGGATTCCAGACGTTCGGTCTGATTGTCCTTCCCGGCGGTCGGGTTCCTGGGAAGCGGCCTCCTGCCTGGTCTCCTGTCTCCCGGTCTCTTTCCCCGGTTGGCTTGTCTCCCGGGGATGGGACTCCTTGCCCCGGTCCGGAGCTGTCTGGGATAAGGTACGTACTTCCGCGGCACGGGACGGAGACTCCGTTCCAATGCCCGGCTCATGCTCTGTCTCTTCTTTTGTCCGGTAGACCAGTTCCGGAGCTGCCTCCGGCGCCCGATCCTCCCGGTTGCCGGGTACTGCCTGTCTCAATTCCGGCTGGCTGTCCCCCGGTTGGTTGCCGGAGGTCCGCTCAGCCTGTTCTTCCCTGCTGCCAGGTTCCTGGGGAACGGCGGTCTGCCGGGCTTCCGTCTTCTTACGCTCTTCTCTCAGACGGCTTGTCTCCCGGGGACGGGACTCCCCACCCCGATCCGGAGCTGTCTGGGAAGGGGTGCGTACTGCCGCGGCACGGAACGGCTGCTCCATTCCGGCACCCGGCTCATATTCTGTCTCTTCCTGCGTCCGGTAGACCAGCTCCGGAGCCTTCTCCGCTATCTGGTCCTCCCGACCGCCGGGCACTGCCTGCCCCAGTTCCGGCCGGCTGTCCTCCGGTTGGATGCCGGAGGTCCACTCTGCATACCCTTCCCGGCTGCCGGGTTCCCGGGGAGCGGCCGCCGGCCGGGCTTCCGGCTTCTCAGCTTCTTCTCTCAGGCGGTTGGTCTCCCGGGGACGGGACTCTTCGCTCCGGTCCGGAACCGCCTGGGGTGGGGTATGGGCTGCTGCGGCCCGGGACGGTTGCTCCGTCCGGCTGCGGTTTGCCTCCAGAGTGCGGCGCACCGCCTGCTCAACCAGGCGGGCAAACTGACCCGAGGCCGTCTGTCCGCGGCCGGCTTCTCCGCTCTCCTGCGCCGTCCACTCCAAGGCCGGGGCTGTCCCGGGGGACTGGAGCCCCTGCCGATGCTGTTCCAGAGCCTGCCTGCGGCGCTGGCGCAGCACGTCCGGCAGCAGAATGCTGCCTGCGGGACTGTCCGCCGCCGTCTCCTGTCCCTTCTGCGCAGAGGGATAGCCGGGATGGACCTGCTGCCATTGGGGGGTCCAGCCCCCGGCGCCGGGAGATGCGGTGGCCGCGCTGGCCAGGGTCAAACCCTGGGGCGCGGACAGGGTGCGCACCGGAGTTTCAGCCTGCCCCGGCATCTGCCCGGGCTGCGGCGCGCTGCGCCGTGCGGTTCCCGCCGCCCCGCCGGATGCTTTGGCTCCCGGGTGCTCCGGCAGGGGCTGTCCGGCCCGGGTCTCCACCACCAGCCGGTGGGTAATCTCCCTGCTCTGCTTCAGCTCCCGCTGAAGGATCCGCACCCGCTCCAGAATCCGCTGCTCTGTCCCGGTCTGGGCGGATTTGGCCGGGGTCGTTTTTTCTGTTTTGATCTGGGGAGGGGCATTCACCTGGACCTGGACATCCAGATGGATCTCCGGGGCCGGGGCTGTCCCTTCCTCCTCCGGCTCATCCTCCAGCAGGGTCAGCGGCACCTGGGCGTAAAAGCCGGCGGTGAGCTGGGCGCGCTGTACGATCGCCTCATTGAAGACCTGGGAGAGCAAGCCGAACGGGGACAGGCCCAAACGTTCCTGCCCCACCACCGTCATATCCGGTCTTGTCACCGTAATCTTCTTGACGTCGTCTCTCATCAGCAACACCCGTTGTAGATCAATTCCATGCGGCTCACCGCCAGTGCGGCCTGGTTGCTGTTCAGCTCCGGGCCGATGTATTTCTGCAAATAGGCGCCCACAATGGACCAGATCCGCTGTGTTTCGCCAAAACTGTCTTTCAACGTGATGGTCCCCGCCAGGGGGATGGACATACCCAGAATGCACATGTTCATCAGCAGGGACGCCGCGTCCACGTCGGTGACCACGCCCTGCTCCAGAACCAAAACCTGGGGCTTTGTCTCCTTAAAGAAAAAGCGGGGGTAGTTGAGGCCGCCCTCGTTGTAGACCTCGTACTCCACTTCCATGTTCAGCCCGCTCACAGAGGTGAACCGCCCCATCAGCGCGGCGCCCACTCCCACAAGAGCCACGTCAAAATAGGAGCCCGACACATAGGAGGACATTCTCTGCCCCCTCCTTTCCCGCATAGTTCATTCTCTGCCGGACCGGTCAGCCCTCCGGCGGGGGATTGGTCAGTCGTTCCATGCCCGTGATGGCAAAGGTGAGGCTCTCGGAGAGGACCTCGCTGCGGCTGCCGTCCATGGGCGTCAGTTCATAGCCGATGGGCAGCGCGTTCTTCAGGGACCAGGTCACACCCCGGTTGCCCCGGTCGTCCAGCGCCACCACATTCAGCGTGCGGTACATGCTCTCTCCGGAGGGGCCGGTGTAGGCACCGGCCGCCGCGGAAAACAGCCAGTTGAGAAAGTCGTTGTCCCCCACAACGCCCTTGGTCAGCGTCACGGGGGCAAAGCGGGTGAGGACGGGCACGATCTCCTGCACCCCCCGGTTGTCGTTGCCGGAGCGAGCCTGGATGGTCTCCACTTCCAGCTTCACCCCGGAGAACTGGGAGAATGCGGCCACTACCACCCCGCCGTTCTCCACTTCCACCAGAAATCGGAATGCTTTGAACGGCTCCTGATATTGGATACTCACGGCCGGATCTCCCTCCTCGCCTCATCGGAATTCAATCTGCTTGCGTTCAGAGCCGCTGAGCTTTTCGTTGACGGCGGACACCTCCCGGCACCAGCGGCGCCGCTCCAGGTGGTCCAGAGCCATCACTTCGTCATGGGACCAGTGCAGGTAGTAGGACAGGAACGTCATCTCCTGATAGAGCTGCTCCTGCGGGTAAAGCACCAGCCCTAACTCAATAAAAAATCCAGCGGCACCTCAATCTCCTGGTTGCAGTGGGGACAGGTCACCTTGTACACCGGCAGCTCGGACATATTGATGCGCTGGTACAGGTCCTGGAGATAGGCCAGGTCCATAGTGAACAGCCCCTCAATCACCCGAGTGTTGATGCTGCTCAGAGTACCCAGGCGGGTGATGACCCGGGAGAGCAGGATGATGGTGAGGTAGCCGGAATTCTGCTGGACCCTGGGGTCCCGCAGGGGCAGAATCTCATCCGCCGCCGTGGCCAGGCGCATGGTGCCCCGGCGGTGCACCTCTCCGTTCTTGTCCACATAGCCCCGTGGGAGCTCAAACTCAAATTCAGTTTCCATACCGTTCCTCCTGTCACAGCCTCAGCCGCCCCCGGCGCACCGCTGCGGGCGGACGCCGGGGGCGCAGCTGCAGGCGTTTGGTCCTGCTCAGGCGGCTACGCCGCCGGGAAGATCAGATGGGAGAGGGCTCGCCGGCCACGCCGCCGGGCGTATGCTCCAGACCCTCGTGGCACAGCTCCAGGGACTGGATGGCCACCTCGCCGCCCAGGCCGTTCAGGTCGGGGACCGTATAGCCCACGGGCCAGGCGTTGATCAGGTTCCAGGACGGGCCAGGGGAACCGGCGTCGTCGATCAGGGTGATGGTCACGTTGTGGCGCACCATGCCGGTGGGAGGCGCGGTGTTGGTGGGGGCCACGGAGTAGACCCAATCCAGGAAGTCGCTGTCGTCGGACACGCCCCAGCGCAGGGTAACGTTGCCGAATTTGGTCAGGCCCTGGAGCTTTCGGGGGGTGTTGCGCAGGTCGTCGCCTTCCCGGTACTCCACCGCGTCCACGGAGGAGCTGATGCCGGACACCTCGGAGAAGCCGGCGCGGCTGATCCCGTCAATCTCCACCTGATACCGGAATACTCTATATGGATAGTTGATTGCCATTTATCATTTCATCCTTTCTTTCGATCCTGGGGGAGGGACCTTATTCGCCGGCGTTCGCGGTCTTCTGGGTGATGCGGAAGATCACAAATTCGGCGGGCTTCACGGGGGCGATGCCGATCTGGCAGATCAGCCGGCCGTTGTCAATGTCGTCCTGGGTCATGGTGGTGGGTCCGCACTCCACAAAGAAGGCCTGATCGGGGCTGGTGCCGGCCAAGGCGCCGTCCCGCCAGCAGGTGGCCAGGAAGGCCTCGATGGTGCGGGTCACGCGGCTCCACAGGGTCTCGCTGTTGGGCTCGAAGACCACCCAGTTGGTGTTGGCCTTGATGGACTCCTCCACGTAGATGAACAGGCGGCGGACGTTCAGGTACTTCCACAGGCCGTTGGAGCTGATGGTGCGGGCGCCCCACACCCGGATGCCCCGGCCGGGGAAGGCCCGGATCAGATTGACGCCGATGGGGTTGAGGATGTCCTGCTCGCCGGTGTTGTAGCTGCAGGACAGGCCGGTGCAGCCCCGGACCACCTCGTTGGCGGGAGCCTTGTGCACGCCCCGTTCATTGTCGCTGCGGGCATAGATGCCGGCCATGGCGCCGGAGGGCGGGAAGAAGGCCGGGCGCTTGGCGCCGGCGTCGTACATCTGCAGCCAGGGGTGGTACATGGCGGCGTAGGTGGAGTCGTACATATCCCGGAACGTGGCCACATCATTGGTCTTCTTCAGATCCATGGGGATGTCCAGAATGGCGAAGCAGCTCTTTTTGCCCTCGCAGAAGCCGATCAGGGCGGACTGCACCTCGGGCACGGTGACGCCGGGGATGGCCAGAATGGAGACGTTGCTGTTCTCCTGGAAGGCCTGCAGGCCGGTGCGCTTGCCCGGGCCGTCGTCCTTACCCAGGTAGGCATCGGGGGTGACGGACAGCACGGAACCGTTGCTGCCGCCGCCCAGGATCAGCACCATCTCCGTGCCGGTGCCGCCGCACAGCTCGTAGGGGACGATGCTCTCCGCCTTGGCGGGGGCGGGGGCGGGAGCGCCCTCCTTCTTCTCGTCCTTGCCGCTGTCCTTGACGGGGGCAGGCTTGGCGGGGGCGGGAGCAGCCAGGACTTCCACCTTGATCAGGTCGCTCTTGGCGGTGCGCACCGGGGCGTAGTTCAGGGCCTCCGGCTTCAGGGACAGGTTCTCAAAGTCCTCCACCGTGTCGTCCAGGCGGGCGGAGATGGAGATCTCGCAGGTGCGGATATATTTGGCGGTGCCCACCTTGGTGTCCGCCACATTCAGAGTGCAGGGCGCATCCAGGGTGATGGTCTTGTCCAGCACGCTCTTGATGGTGGCGTAGGCGCTCTTGGCGCCGTCAAACAGCTCCACCACGTCGCCGGCGTTGAACCCGTCCGCATTCTTCAGGGTCAGGTCGGCCCCGTTGACGGCGAACACCTGGGTCTTGGCCTTGGAAGCAGAAGACACGGTGACGCGCATATTCTCCGCCCAGGCGCCGGGGTTGGCGGCGGTGATCTTCAGCACGCCAGTCACCACGCTGCCGGCCTTGGCATCCTCGGGCACCGCCCGCATGATGTAGGCCCGGGAGCCGCCGTTCTGGAAAAACTGCTCCACTGCGTAGGGCAGGAACCGGGCTGTGCCATAGCCGGCCTCACTGAGATACCCGCCGTACATCCGCTTGTAGTCGGCGAAGCTGGTGACCAACTGGGGCTGGCCAATCACAGGGCCCCGCTCCGCCAGCCCGACAAAGCCTGCCGTGCTGGTGCTGACGCCCTGCATCGGGGTCGCGCCCGAATCGTACTCCTCTACGTACACACCTGGGGACAAATACTCTGCCATTTCTTTGCTTCACAGCGCATATTGGCTGGGGGCCGGCTGTGAAGCTCCCCTCCTTTCATCTTGATGATTTGGGTTTTTCCACTATGAACAGGACTCCCGCCGGGATTTGAGAAATAAGCCGGGCGAGCCGAGGGCCGCGTCCGTCCCGTCCGGCTTATTCCTCAAATTGCCCCGCCAAGGTCCAGGGCACACAACTGTCAGTTTCCTCTCACCGGCCGCTCAGCTGGCCCCAGAAACGGGCGATCACCGCCGCGTTGTACTCCAGGGCCCGGATCAGCCGGTGTCTGGCCCCATAGGGGTCGTCCATCCGGGCTGTGGTCCGGAAGACCGGATGTCCGTCCCGGGGCAGGAACATCGCCCCGGACTCCGCCCGGCTGTTGATCCGACTGCACCGCTCCAGACACACGCCCCGGTCCGGGGCGGCAAAGGGATAGCGGCCATAGCACAGGATCTGGCCGGCCTCGCACCGGCAGGCCATCTCCCAGACCATACCCTCCCGGGCAACCCGGAAGCGCACCAGGCCGGCGTCCTCCTGCCAGGCCACCGTGCTGTCCTCCAGCAAGGTCAGGAGCAGGCTCCGGGTCTGTCTTGCATCCACATCGCTCCCCCCTCCCTCACAGGGCCCATGCGCCGCCCGTCTCCAGCGGCGGCAGCGCGGAAAAATCGGGGGCATCGGTCAGCGCCGGCTCCATGCCGCCCAGGGCGGCCGGCGGCAGATCCGGTACAGTCCGGGGCAGCGAAACCGCCTCCCGCTCAGACCACCTTCCCTCCCGCGGCTGGACCACGCCAGCTAGGGCACTGTTTCCCAGCGTCTCATGGAGCGCCTGCACCATCCGGATCGGAAGCCGGTCCAGCCCCGTCCCCGAACTGAGCACCGTCAGAGCCTGGCCGGCCATCAGCCGCGTCTCCTCCTGCATCTGCTGCGGATTCCGGTTCTCCCGGTTCTGTTCCCGGCTGGTCCGGTGCTGTTCCCCACTGCGCTGACTGGTCTGTATCATCAGGCGGCCAACCTCCTTCGTCCTCCGGCGGCTCCGGCCAGTCCGGTTCCGGCTGAAGCAGGGCCGCAGCGATCTCCGCTCCGACTTCCGGCTGGCTCAGCTCCTCCAGGAACTGCTCAGCCCGCTGGGAGATCTGCCGGAGCTTATTGATGAACTCCTGCTTCATCTGTGCCTTCTTCTGGATCAATGCCTGGGTGTGGACCAGCGCGTTCTGCAGCACCGGCACCTGACGGGGATCGTCGGTATCCGCCAGGCGCGCCCGGTAGGTCTCCGCCAACTCCCGCTCCCGGCGGTCGTCCAGAAACGGGTACATGGCGCGCAGTGTAGTGCCGCCCTCCCCCTGCTCCAGTTCGCCGCAGCCGTTGGCCAGATCCTCCATGGACTGCACCGTGCGCCGGGCGTCCCGCAGGACATCCACCACCAGGCCCACCGCGCTGTCCGTCACATTCCGGTTGAACTGCACCATGTCCGGGTCGTGGCCGGGAATGTTCCTTCTCTGGCTTCCGGTTCCGAACAGGGTCTCCTGCCCCTGGATCATCGGGCCGCTCTGGCCCACCGTACGCTTCAGACAGGATACCAGCATCATCTTTCCCGTCCCGGCCAGCACCGCACCGGACAGCTCTCCCCGCTGGAAGGCGGTGCGGGCAAAGGTCTCCATCGGGACCTGACTGCCGGGCAGCATCTTCTCCGCTCCGGCAGGGCTCCGGAAAACCCGCTCCCCCCGGCCGGGCTGATTCTCCCGGCCGGACAGCGGCTGGGACTGCTCCCTGCGTTCTTCTTCCGAGAAGCCGCTTCCGCTCTCCTCCGCCAGTCTGCGGGCATGCTCCATGCCCACGCGGTCAAAGGTCATCTGAAACTGCTCGTTCACGTGATACAGCGGGTCCCTGTTCTGAAAGTATTCCGAACCGGAGGCCCAGGCCAGCTCCCGCTTGACGGACTGTCTGGTAACCGGAGCGCTGTCCCTCGTCTTTTTCCTGGAGATCTGTGTCCGCATCCCGTCCTCCTCATCCTAAGCGCAGGAGCATGCGCTCCACACTCTGGCCCACCCGTTCCCGGGTGATCGGGCGCACCACGAAATCCGCCGCATGGATGCGGTAGCTGTGCACCGCATAGCGCCGGGTGTCGTCAATCAGAATGATCTGGCAGGCGTGGTCTTCCTCCCTCAGGCGGCGGGCAGCCAGAAACCCCGCCGTGTCCCCCGCTCCGAGAAACACGCCATGGAATACTCCGGGCCGGAATGCGGCCCAGAACTGGTTCAGGTGCTCGAAGGGGTACAGCTGCACATACCGTCCGCATGCGGCACATCGCTGTTCGATCCAAGCACACAGGCATTGGGTTTCTCCGCAGGAACCTCCGCACACCGCGATCCGCATCTGTCTCCCCTGTACACCTCCGTCTCATGCCGCGCCGGCGGCCGTCCTCAGGGTTGGTCTTTCCTCGGAGGGGCACACGTCCCCTCTCTGAACGACATTATAAAGCCTCGCCCATCAAAATGGTAGGGGTCCGGCGCAAAAAGTGCTGAACTGTCATAGGTTGCATCGCCACGCCTTTCATGCCTGTGCTATACTATATTCACAGGCATTGTGTCCGGCGCTCTGCGCTCAGGCCCCGCGCCGCATCGCATCGCATCTCCATATATATAGGTAGATAAGGGTGAGTTTCATGGCTGTACTTTCTTTCCGCTTTCTAAACCCGCTGCAACCAGGTCCCTTTGTCCAATATCTGCTGCCTGATGCCCTGGACGGCGCACAGGCCGCCGCGGACAGTCTCTCTCTTTTGGGCGCCGTCCTGGACCGCAGCGCCTGCGGGGCGGCCGCCGTGCACTGGCATGACGGCTGGGGCGAACTGCGCAGCCTGTTCATAGATCCTGCGGTTCGGTCCCAGGGCGCGGCCGGACGGATGGTGGATCTGCTGCTGGAAGAGGCCGCAAAGCGGGACGCCGTCAGCCTGTCGGCAAGCTATATCCTCCGCGGGGAAGAACTTGCGGCCATGGATGCCCTGTTTCTGCGCCGGGGCGGCACTCCGCAGCCGGTTGCCCCCGTCTTTTCTGTGGACAGCGCCAGCCAGCATGACTCCCGGATCCTCGGCGCCGCCTTTCGCCCCGGTTTTCAGCCGGATTCCCATATCCGCCCCTTTTCTGCTCTGTCCTCAGAGCAGCTGACTGCACTGGAGGACGATCCCGACATCCCCGATTTCCTGCTGCCCTCCGCCTGCGCCCGGCGGATGGATTCCGGCCTGTCCGTCGCCTGGCTGGAGCAGGACCGGATTCAGAGCTATCTTCTGGGCGGAAGCAGCAGCCAGGCCGATTTTCAGCTTCTGGCCGCCTGGCGGAAGCCTCAGACGCCTCCCCAGAGCGTATTTCACCTGCTCCGCGCCCAGGTCAATCTGTGCTATTACCGCTGCGGCGGCGATTTCCAGTATTTCTTCTCCGCCCTTACGCAGGAAAGTGAAACCCTGGCCCGGCGGCTGCTGGGCGAGTCTTTCACCCTCTACGAGGAGCACGAAGTGCTTCTGCCGGTGCCCGGGGCGGGGGAGCAGGCCGATTCCCAGAGCCCTTCCCCGGACTCCGCAGATTCCGAATGAGACAGGAGGCAGACGCCATGAGTTATCAATACGCGGAACGAAAACGCACGCCGGGCACGCCTTCTGCGCAGGCTGCCCCCGCCGCCCTGGTTCCGGACGCCCTGCGTACGGGTGCCATCCGCCCCACTCAGGAACTGCTGGGCCGCCCGGTGGACCTGCCCGGGGCCATCCGGTCCAAGATGGAGGCCTCCTTCGGCGCCGACCTGTCCTCCGTGAAGCTGTACGAAAGCCAGGCGGTGGCGGACGCGGGAGCCAACGCCATGGCCCAGGGCAGCCGTATCGCCTTCGCCCCCGGCGCATTGGACTTCGCCAGCACCTCCGGCCAGGCCCTGCTGGGACACGAGCTCTCCCACGTGGTGAGCCAGGCCCGGGGCGAGGTCACCGGCAGCGGTTTCCTCAATGACAGCGCCCTGGAAGCCAGGGCCGACCGGGAAGGAGCCATGGCCGCCGCCGGGCAGCAGGTCTATGCCGGGCCGGTAACCGCCCCCCTGTCCTCCGCCGCCCCCGCTGCCGGCCCCATGCAGGCCAGCAAGGCCGTCAACAAGGGCAAAAAGCACTTTGACCGGATCCAAAAATATGAAGATAAGCTGAACACTCCCGGCCTCACTCCGACGCAAATCAAAAGCTATCAGAAAAAACAGAACTCAGCCAAGTGGTGGATGAACTACTGGATGCCGCCGCAGTCGCCTGACACAGCAATCACCGAGAGCAAAAAACACTATGACCAGATGATCGGTTATGATGATCTGCTGGCGGATCCCACGCTCTCCCCGGAGAGCCGCGCTCAGTACGGAGCTCAAAGGGAAGATGCCCAAAAGTGGATGAAGTTCTGGGGACAGTGGATCACGCCTGAAGCCGCCAACAGTGCGCTGAACGAACACTTCACCACGGGCAGCCAGACCATGTCCGCAGCAGCGGAGGCCGAAGACGCAGGCCTCACCAGCGAGGGATTCCGGGACTGGAGTCAGAAACTGGGGAATGAAATAGAATGGCAGACTTTCCTGCTTCCCTATGCCAGCGAAATGCCGGATGCCTCTGATGCTCCAATTGCTCATCTTCAGCAGCAGTGGGTATATGAAAACCTATTCAGAAAAGCCAACCGGGATCTGCCTGAGGCGGAGCAGGAGAAAACCCAGGCGCAGTCCGGCAGATTAATCGACCGCTACAACCGGACCCGGGAGAAAAAGCAGCGGAGAAGATGATGCAAACTCCGCTGTCCCGTCTTCCCGTTTCAAAGCATTCTGAAAAACGAGGCGGCAGAGATCTCCGCACGACCCATAACACGGCAAAGAGAAGCGGTTTCGGCGGTCAGGTCCTTGCCGGCTTCGGCTGATTTCAGAAAAAGGAGGTCCCCCTCATGAGCTATACCTATGCGGGAAAGCGGCAGACGGCAAGCACGCCCCGTCAGGCTGCGTCCGCCCCTGCCGCCCCGTCTCTGGACGCCCTGAAAGCGGGGACCGTTCAGCCAACCCCGGAACTGCTGGGCCGCCCGGTGGATCTGCCCTGGGCCATCCGGACCAAGATGGAGGCCTCCTTCGGCACCGACCTGTCCGCCGTGCGCCTCTATGAGAGCCAGGCGGTGGCGGATGCGGGCGCCAACGCCGTGACCCAGGGCAGCCGCATCGCCTTCGCCCCCGGCGCGCTGGACTTTTCCAGCCCCTCCGGCCAGGCCCTGCTGGGACACGAGCTCTCCCACGTGGTGAGTCAGGCCCGGGGCGAGGTCACCGGCTCCGGCTTCCTGAATGACTCCGTTCTAGAGGCCCGGGCCGACCGGGAGGGGGCCATGGCCGCCGCCGGGCAGCAGGTCTACGCCGGGCCGGTGACTGCCGTCCTGTCCTCCGCCTCCGCCGCTCCCGCCGCCGGACCCATGCAGGCCTCAAAAGACTCCCGGAATCGGGCTAAACTGAAAAGAACTTCAGTACCCTCCCGCGCTGCACAGCAGGCTTCCCACACCGCCTTTACCCCAGCGCAAATCCAAAAAATGGAGTCCACTTTCAGCGGAGTACGCGGCGACAACACTATTGAGCGCCATATTCAACCCGTTACAAATCCCATGCGCCAGGAACTGGGCGATTATATTGCCGCCCTGGACCGCAACCGCTTCAATTATCAACGCGGCAACAAGAACATCAACGAGTGGCGGAGCGGTGCTGTGGGCGTCAGATACAATGCCGACTCCATTTCCGCCTCTCAAAAAATACTGAATATGTTCTCTGCGCACTTGGATCGGCCGGAAATGGCCGGCATGCTGGGAGAAATCTACCGGCACGAGATGGCAAATCCATCCAAGATGGAAGGACGCCATGCGGACGATTTTGATTCCATGGAAGGACGTTATCTTAAGAACATCCTGACCAAAGGATTGATCCCCCTGGGCACACATATCAACGCCGAACACACCTCCAACGGCGAGTCGCAAAAGTTTCAATTTTTGCGCATGCTCCAGACCAACACAGGGAATCTAGAGACCCTGTATAGCCGGAAAGACGCAGAGGACTTCCCCGCGGAACTGAAGGAACTGATGGAAAGCTACGCTCCCATCCGGGAAAAGCTTCTGGCGCACGGGCGGAACGGCCTAAGCCTCGAGGACAGAAATACCCTGCGCCAGCAGTACTCCGCTCCCGGGAAAGGGCCCAGCAGCGACACTCTGTCTGAAACCCGGCACGCCGTCAACTTCGATCAGGTGGGGAATGTCAACCAGGACCGCGATATTCTGATGTTCTACAACCAAAACATGAACAGAAATGCCACGCGGGACAGTGCACTGGCAAAAACGGAGGAGCTGGAGGCAAAATACTTCAATTCTTCCCTGTATAAAGCAAACTCTTTCGACAGCTCCGTCAATAATCCCTTTGAAGACCGCTCGATTGCCAATCCGAACAAACAGAACACCGGTCTGAATACCAAACGGACCCTCATGTCTCTCTCCGGTTCGGTGGGCCAGGGGCTGTCAAACGAAAAGATGGAGGAGATTTTTGACAACCTGATGGGAGTTCACAAAACGAACCTTTCACCCGAGGAACAGCAGGCCGCCAGTACGAATTTCGACACCGGGATCCGGCAGCTGAAGAGCGTTTACCTCAATCATCTGCGCCGGATGCAGGATACTTACGGAACCACACTCTCTCAGCTGCATCCAGAAGACGTATGGCGGCTGCTGACGAAAAAAGATCTGGATCAATTCGCCGGTATGCAGGACTCCGAGCAGCTGCTGAAGGACTTCTCCAAATATTTTGATCTGGAGCACAACGCGGAGGATCAGGAATTCAAGCGTCTGAGCGACTACTACATGGACGTTCTCATGCACCTCTCGACGTATCCTGTTCTCCCCCACGAGGCAACAGGCACGGCACAGGTGGACGCCGGCATGGCGAATGCCTTCAGCAGCAGCGTGCCCTACACCGGCATGGTTCAGCGGGAGGCAGGCATCAATGGACCCCGGTACAGTGACGAGGAGATGGCCCGATATCACGCCGATCTGCGGAAACGTTCCCAAAACGGAAGCTTCAAGGGCGTGCTCTTTGGCCGCTATGGACAGTAGAACATGGGACCCAGTTCACCGGCAGCGGTTTTCTCAACGGCAATGCTCCGGAGGACCGGGAAGACGCCATGACTCAGGACAGCCGGTCTGTTCCAGGCGGTTCACCCCCCAAATACACCGACCAGCCGCCTGGCAAACACCCGGTACAGATTACGAAACGTTCCGCCCAGCCGCTCGGGAAGGCCGGCTTGCAGCGATCGTTTTCGCGTGCCGGCCTTGATCGACGGCGCTTTTGGGCGTACAATAAGGTATCGCAAAGCCCAAAGCTTCGTTCTGTGCTGAGATTCGGAAGGGACCGGTGAAGGAGCGCAAACGCCCATGCCGTTTTTGCGGAAACAGCCGCACTTTTTTCGATCCTGTCTTTTTGTAATTTCCACCAGATTTTGAGGGCTTTTGTCCTATCATTCCATTAAGCGAGGTGTATCCTGTGTGAACTACCTTTATGCCGGAAAAAAACGGGCAGACGGATCTCCTAAAGCAAACGCCGAGTCCACTGTCCCTGCCGATTTCTCCCCGAATGTCCTGCGTTCCGCCATCGTCCGGCCCACCCAGGAAATGCTGGGCCGCCCCGTAGATCTGCCCGGGGCTATCCGGGCCAAGATGGAGGCCTCCTTCGGCGCCGACCTGTCCGCCGTGCACCTCTATGAGAGCCAGGCGGTGGCGGATGCCGGAGCCCAGGCCGTGGCCCAGGGCAGCCGCATCGCCTTTGCCCCCGGTGCACTGGACTTTGCCAGCACTTCCGGCCAGGCTCTGCTGGGTCACGAGCTCTCCCACGTGGTGAGCCAGGCCAGGGGGGAAGTCACCGGCAGCGGTTTTCTCAATGACAGTGCCCTGGAGGCCAGGGCTGACCAAGAAGGAGCTATGGCAGCCGCCGGGCAGCAGGTCTACACCGGACCAGTGACAGCATCTCTGTCTTTTGCCTCCGCCATACCCGCCGCCGGACCCATGCAGGCCAAAAAATTCGGTCATGATGAGCCCATGGAGATCTCCGAACCCGAGCTCATCCGCGGACCCTTCCAGTACCAGAGCGCACAGCCCGCAGGAGAAGATGGGACGGAGGCCGTGCCGGCTGGCATCCGCCCTGCACAGGGCGAGATGCATGCCTTCCAGAACAGCCGAAACGCCGCCATTCACGAAATGGTCATGAACGCCACACCCGAACGGGCCCGCGACCCCGCGCTGCGCAAACTTGTGCTCGACGCGTTCAACCCGGTGATGAACCAGGCGCTGCTTCGCGAAAACTCCAACACCAAACAGGGCGCATTTTCCCACACATGGCGCAGCAACTCTATGGGTGAGCTGGACACCTACAACCTTCTGCTGAAAAAGCTCATGCAGCCTCATCTTGGACGCTACCATGAACTTCCCGCTACCAGTGATAAAATGGAGCAGAGCCGGCAGGGTCTCGCCTTGACGGAAAGCATTTTGGAAGACGACCCCGATCTGCAGCAAACCCTCTCGGGTACACGCGCGGCATTCACCGGTTCCACGCACTACTCAAGCGACGAAGCACAGTCCGAAATCCTCATGAGCAATCTGATGCTGCGCGGCATTTCCGACCAGCTCTCGCAAAGCGACCCCAGCCTGGTCGGACTCGTCGGCAACATGACCAAAGGTTCCAGCCACAGCATGTCCGGCTCCAGCCTGACCGCCATGAAGTCCGAGGCCGGCGCACACTACAACAACTTCCTTAAACGGCTGTGGAACCGCACATGATGCCGTTCCCCTTTCCCCCTTTTGAAAGGAGCTTTCGATGAATTACACGTACGCTGAGCGGAAAAAGACCGCCCCGGCAAAGCGGCCGCCGGAAAGGCTCCCGCAGAACACACCCGCCCATATCCCAAGTGCGTTCCACGCTGACCTGCACCCCGTGGACCTGCCTGGGGCCATCCGGGCCAAAATGGAAGCCTCCTTCGGCGCCGACCTGTCCGCCGTGCGTCTCTACGAAAGCCGGGCGGTGGCCGACGCGGGAGCCAATGCCGTGGCCCAGGGCAGCCGCATCGCCTTTGCCCCCGGCGCGCTGGACTTTGCCAGCACCTCCGGCCAGGCCCTGCTGGGCCATGAGCTCTCCCATGTGGTGAGCCAGGCCCGGGGCGAGGTCACCGGCTCCGGATTCCTCAGCGATCAGGCTCTGGAAGCCCGGGCGGACCGGGAGGGCGCCTTGGCCGCCGCCGGACAGCAGGTCTACACCGGGCCGGTGACCGCATCCCTGTCTCCTGTCTCCGCCGCCTCTGCCGCCGGACCTATGCAGGCCAGCAAGGCAAACGAGAAAGCGACTAAGCACATGAATAAGTCTGCGCAATATCTCCAGCAAATTGCCGGAAGCTCTACCAAAGACGCCAAAACCCTGATGAAAAAAGCCGCAAAAGAACACAAGTGGATGAATTATTGGGCAAATAAAATAACTGACCGCACGGAAGCCGATACGCTCTTTTCAGCAAGAGGCACGGCCTTCAGCCCCGCTGCCTCCTTACCGATTCTCGAGAAAACCAATGCCCCTGACCGCATCGTCCGCGAACTTCTGACCGCTCAGCAGCAGACATTTGCGAAGGCTGCGAGCGGAGAGGCAGCTTATCACATCAAAGATCTGCAAGAGGTAGTCCGCAACGGTAACACTGTCTATGTTGATCCGCATGGAAGCTCTAACGGCGGCAGTCTGACGCTTACTTCATTCAACAAAAAGGGCCTCGATCTTCATGACCAAATGACCGGAAACCAGATGACCGTTGCTGATAAAGAAAAGGTACAGGCCAAGGTCGATATGCAAGCGGTATTCAATCAGCTCAAGCCGGTATCTGACCGCTATCAGACGCCGTTTGAGAATGTCAATCGGTCCTACTGAAAAGAAGTCGACATGGATTCAGAGAATTATAACGCCGGCCGGCTTTTTGACCACCTCGGGCTCTCCATCAATCTCGCCAGCGACTCCAACACATCTGCTTTTGACCGTATGGAGCAATACCAGACCGCTCTGACACAGATGGCGAACGGCTCCCCGGAGCAGCAGGAGCAACTGATGAAAAACATAAAAGGAGGGTACCGCGCGTACTTACAGCGTATGGAGGATACTTACGGCACGGACATTGAAAACCTGTCTTTTTCGGAGATTGCCGACCAAAACACGTATGCCAAGATGTCCTCCGATTTTAAAGACGCATCATTCCCTATCACCTTTGCCCTGCAGTATGGAACGCTCTTTGACCCCAATAACGATGATGACCAAAAATTCCTGCAGCTTGCACGATATTTTCACAGTGCTTACACGATGCTCAACAAAAGAGTAGGAACGCACACAGGTGCGAAAGACCGCATGCGCCGTTTTTCCGACAACGAAAATTATGAGATTGACCATTCGGCAATGCTGCAAGATTCCAAAGCAAAGTTGGCGGAGATCGAGGCACGCAGAAGGAATCGGGGTTAAGCGCCTTTTCCCAAATTGAAGAGATTCCGATGAACGCAAGTCTGCACACGCCTGCGCGGCGCTCCGGTGTGCTGTTGATTTTATAATAAGAAAGGCGGCCGTCTGTCTGCACACTTTCACCCCGGTTTGTGTCGACGGTATAACGGCCGGCATGGTGATGCTATGGAACAGACCTATCTCAGCCGGAAACGGGGGATGCGGGAAACCTCCACTCAGGCAGCAGGCTCTCCCGCCGCCCTGTCTCCGGACGCTCTCAGAGCAGGAACCGCCCAGCCCACCCAGGAAATGCTGGGCCGCCCAGTGGACCTGCCCGGGGCTATCCGGGCCAAGATGGAGTCCTCCTTCGGCGCGGACCTGTCCGCCGTGCGTCTCTATGAGAGCCAGGCGGTGGCGGATGCCGGAGCCCAGGCCGTGGCCCAGGGCAGCCGCATCGCCTTTGCCCCCGGCGCGCTGGACTTTGTCAGCGCCTCCGGCCAGGCCCTGCTGGGCCACGAGCTCTCCCACGTGGTGAGCCAGGCCCGGGGCGAGGTCTCCGGCTCCGGTTTTCTCAACGACCGCGCCCTGGAGGCCCGGGCGGACCGGGAGGGCGCCATGGCCGCCGCCGGGCAGCCGGTCTACGCCGGGCCGGTGGCTACGGCTCTGTCCCCTGTCTCCGCCGCCTCTGCCGGCGGGCCCATGCAGGCCAGAAAATCCCACAGCAAAAAGGATATGCTGAAACCTGATTTCGATCTTTACGGCGACGCCAAGACGGCCCGGAAGGATCCCCGGACCGCAGGCCAGGTCTTTCAATCCCTGTACGATCCGGTCGGAACCATCACCGATACCGACACAAACCCGGAGGACATCATCTCCGGCATCGAAAATGCCCAGTTCTCCCCCCAGGATTTCGTCAACCCGGAAAACGACAGTCACATTTTCGGCAACGTCTACCGCCCTGACCCGGCCAAGGCCAACGGGAAACACGTCGTTCTCTACTCCGGCAGCGGCGGCTCCAACCAGGACCAGATGTCCGGACAAGTGCAGACATACCTTCAAAACGGCTACACCGTCCACGCCTACGACTACGGGGGGTTCGGCAAGAGCACAGCCAAAGGCAACAAGTTTTCCGAGCGCACAATGCAGCAGGATGCCCAGCATATCTTCAACTTCGTGCGCACCACGGAAGGGCTGAAAAACAAGGATGTCCTTCTCCATGGTTTCTCCATGGGCGGCTCCATGGCCACCCACGTCGCCCGCAACGCCATGATCCAGGAGGCCCGGGCAAACAACGGCATCATCGATGAGGAGGATAAACTGGGCGGGCTGATTCTGGAAAGCTCCATGAAAAACACGAAAAATGCCGTAGAAAATGTGGGTATGGGCTCCCTTGCCGGTTCCATCGGTTCCACCCAGGGCGATTTTGATACCAGCTCCGCGCTGACGGAGTTGTCTGAACTGGATCCCGAACTGCCTGTCAATTTTGTCACCGCCAACCGCGGAGAAAAGCTGGGTCTGTTCCGGGGCGGGTGGTCCGGAGACCACTTGGATGAAGCAAACACCGGGCTGTACAAACAAGCCCGAAAACAGTTCCAGAACACTACCTTTACCCGCTCCTTCTCCCAGGATCATTTGGATCAGGGCAAGCTGCAGCATGCTATGCCTGCCATACAGAACAACCAACGCAGCGCACCCAGTCCCAGCAAGATTTCGTCCCTGGATCAGGATCGCAAAATCGGAGAGCGCTGGGCTGCCAACAACGCTGAAACATATTACCGGGACGGCAGCAAAGCCATCGCAGACAGACTGCGCACAAAATACGAAGGCCCGGGGTACAAGAATAACACCTTCAGCACCTCCATTCACAATCCATTCACCGGAGAAAACGGTCTCGGCTTGAATACCTCCCGGGTGCTCACTACCTTGGCCGGCTCCGCCGGCGAAGGAATCAGCGAGAGCCGGCTGGAAAACCTGTTCGACAACCTCATGGGCGTCCACAAAACCGATCTGCGTGAAGAAGATCAGTCCGCAGCCAGCCAGAAGTTTTCCTCCGGCGTCCGCCAGCTGAAACGGATCTATTACACGCAGCTGAAGCGGCTGCAGTCCACCTACGGGACAACTCTGTCCCAGATGCACCCCGAGGATGTACTGCGCCAGGTAGGCGACGACTTCAACGCCCAGTTTGCCCTGCTGCAGGATACGGAACAGATGCTGAAAAATATGCCCCAGTATTTCGATCTGGAACACAACGAACAGGATCAGGAATTCAAACGCCTCAACGACTACTACAACGATGTCTACGGTTACTACAACCAATATGCCATGGGAATCCTGAACAAGGAAGTGTCCGGAGCGCCCTTCGATGCGGAACAATACGTGGGAAAATCCGCGGAATATCAGCGCGCCCTGGCCCGGGAGGGCGGCATCGGCGGCCCCAGGCTCACCAGCAAACAACTCAAACAGTACGAAGCCGATCTGAAAAAGCGCATGAAAAGCGGCACCTGGAAAGGTTTCCAGTTCGGAAGATACCGCACCGACTGAGGCGGCGCCGCTTCCAATTGATACCCGCTGGAAACACCGGCAGGGGAAGTCTCTCTCCACAGGGAGGCCTCCCCTGCCGTCTTTTTGTTTCTGTCCTGTCCGGCCCTCCAGGCAGTGCCGGGATCCGGCTTCTCCTCTGACGGCCGGCTTTTCCGCCGCCGCGCACTCACCTGCGGAACGGCCACCTGTGCCGGCGTTTGCGCGCCGGCATGACCCAGGCGTCCGCGTCCTCTTCCGGGGGAATGATGTACCTTCCGAGCTGAATGGTCTCCCAGGCTTCCTCGCTGCCGCTTATCTCCTTGGTCTGGCCCTTGGGCGCGCCCCGCATTCCGGGAAAATCGAAGTCTCCCTCACTCTCCGGCCCGTCCTCGTAAAGCCCCAGGCCGGTCACCGTCTCTTCGTCCCACAGCCCCGGCGCGCGGAGCATCCCGCCTCCCATCAGCATCGCGGCTTCTTCGTCGAAGAGGCTGCGCATGGAGCCGGAAAAGGACTGGCTCTCCGCCTCCCGGGCGGCGGCCCGGGCTTCCCGGCGGCCGAACAGCTTTGGGTTAAAGAGGCCGCGCATCTCTTCAAACGCGGTCTCCGCAGGGGGAATGGGCACTTTGGGCTCCGTAAAAATCCGCTTTACCCCCTCATAGTCAGGCAGCCGGGCCTCCCGGGCAGCCCGCTGCTCGTTGAACATCTCCCGTGTCCCCTCGTAGGAGGGCTCCCGAACCTCCCGGGCGGCGCGCTCTTCGTTGAACATCCCCCGCATGCCAAGATAGGACGGCGACGCGGCGCTTGCCGCTGCGGCCAGCCTGGCAGTGTCCACAGCTCCGCTGTCATCCGTCACGTCGTCCAGCTGCTCCCGGGGAATGGTGCGGTTGAGCGCTCCCTGAGCCACCCGCCGCATCATCTCCGCCACCGGATCGCTCTCTTCCCCCTCGGAGGCCGGAGCCGGGGGCACAGGCGCGGCCCTGCCTCCGGTGGCGGGGTCGTAGCGGTCCGGATCCACCATCTGGCCGATCCGGCCGCGCAGCTGCCGGTACCGGTCCACCGCCGGGAGCGCGTGCGCCGGCACATTCGCCGGATCAACCGCACCTGTCTCCACGCCCCGGACCAGGTTGGGCAGGCGGGTAAGAAAGCTGTTCAGGGCTCCGCTGCCCATCCGCTCATCGAAGTCGTGTTTGCCCAGCTCTACTCTCAGTTTGGCGAAGGCGTCCAGGCCGAAATCCCGGTTCATCAGGTCGGTCATGATATAGTCCAGTTCGGTGCCGTTGCCCTGATCCTCTCCGAACACATCTGTCCCGGTCACCATTCTGTACCGGTCCCGGAGCAGCTGCCGGACTGCCGGGCGGTTGAGATACTGATCAAAAATCTCCATGGCACCCACGGACAGATTGGAGATATCCTCACTCATATAAATCGACCATGCCGACCGCTTCGCTCTCGGCACAAATAGGGATGAAAGAGAGCTGACAAACGGTCGCCTT
>CALWXG010000043.1 GCA_944385435.1 uncultured Oscillospiraceae bacterium | reverse complement strand
TGCGTGTGGAACGGCATGACCATCAACGATGAGGTCACCGCAGCCATGGCGGTGTCCGAGCCCTACTGCACCAACTACCAGGTGCTGGTCTACCCGGCGGACAAGGCCGCCGAGTTTGAGGGCCTGACCTCTCTGGAGGGGCTGTATGTGGCGGTGGAGTCCGGCTCGGCCGGCGAGGACGCCGCCGAGGCCCTGGGGGCCACCACCGTGCCGGTGCAGGCCCAGTCCAACACCCTGATGGAGGTCCAGTCCGGCAACTCCGACGCCGCCGTCATCGACGTGCTCATGGCCGCCGAGATGACCGGGGAGGGCACCAGCTACGCTGATCTGGCCTACAGCCTGAACCTGAACGAGGCCCAGGGGCTGGAGTCTGAGAACTACGGCGTGGGCTTCCGCAAGGGCTCTGATCTGGTGGACGCCTTCAACGAGTTCTGGTCCCAGGCCGTGGCCGACGGCACCGTGCTGGAGGTGGCCACCACCTACGGCCTGCAGGACGCCGTCATCCTGGAGTAAACGGTCCATCCAACTACATCTTCCAAAAGCAGAGGGCAGGAGGTGCTGCCCTCTGCTTTTGAGCGATATCCACCCACTATCACAGACAGAGAGGACTGCCTCCTATGATCGAGTTTTTCCAATCGCCGGTGACCCAGACCATCCTGGTTGCGCTGAACAAGGGCTTCGTGGTCACCCTGGAGCTGTTTTTCATCACCCTCATCGGGGCCATTCCCCTGGGTCTGGTCATCGCCTTCGGCTCCATGAACCGTCTGGCGCCCCTGGCCCGGCTCACCCGGTGGGCCACGCGGCGCCGGGGACAGGAGCCCGGCCGGTTTGCCAGGGCGCTGATTGTCTTCCGGCCCATCCAGCTGATCACCCGGCTGCTGGTGTGGATCGTCCGGGGCACGCCCCTGATTCTGCAGATCATCGCCATCTACTACGTCCCCGGCCTGGTGATGGACGGGGGGACCCCCTGGCCCCGGGGGGAGATGGGCCGGATGACGGCGGTGTGCGTGGCCTTCATCATCAACTACGCCTTCTACTTCTCCGAGATCTTCCGGGGCGGCATCCAGGGGGTGCCCAAGGGACAGCAGGAGGCGGGGCTGGTGCTGGGCATGACCCGGCGGCAGATCTTCTTCAAGGTCACGCTGCTCCAGATGGTCAAGCGCATCGTGCCGCCCATGTCCAACGAGATCATCACCCTGGTGAAGGACACCTCCCTGTCCCGGGCCATCGCCCTGCAGGAGGTCATCTGGGCGGCGGAGTCCTTTATGAAGGGTAACCAGGGGATCTCCGGCCTGTGGTGGCCGCTGATGTTCACCGCGGTGTATTACCTGGCCTTCAGCGCCATCGTGACCATGGTGCTGGGACGGCTGGAGAAGAAGCTGGATTATTTCCAGGTATAAGGGGGTGGGGACATGCCGATTCTGGACGTACGCAACATCGAGAAGCACTTCGGGGAGACCCGGGTGCTGAAGGACATCAGCTTCTCCCTGGAGCAGGGCCAGGCCCTGGCCATCATCGGCTCCTCGGGCAGCGGCAAGACCACCCTGCTGCGGTGCCTGAACTTTTTGGAGAGGCCGGACCGGGGGGTGATCAGCGTCAAGGGCAGCGTGATCTTTGACGCGGAGGACCCGGCCACCCAGCAGGAGAGCGAGGTGCGCCGCAAGCGGCTGCACTTCGGGCTGGTGTTCCAGTCCTTCAATCTGTTCCCCCAGTACACTGCCCTGAGGAATGTGACCCTGGCCAAGGAGCTGCTGGCCCGGGAGCGGCCGGAGTTCAAGGCCCGGAAAAAGGAGATCCTGGAGGAGATTGAGCAGGAGGGGCGGGAGCTGCTGAAGAAAATGGGGCTGGAGGACCGGGCGGGGCACTATCCCAACCAGCTCTCCGGCGGCCAGCAGCAGCGGGTGGCCATTGCCCGGGCCCTGGCCCTGCAGCCGGACATCCTCTGCTTTGACGAGCCCACCTCCGCCCTGGACCCGGAGCTCACCGGCGAGGTGCTCAAGGTCATCCGCACCCTGGCGGAGCAAAAGACCACCATGATCATCGTCACCCATGAGATGGCCTTTGCCCGGGATGTGGCGGACCAGCTGATTTTCATGGACGGCGGCGTCATTGTGGAGCAGGGTGAGCCCCATCAGGTGATCAACCATCCCCGGGAAGAGCGGACCCGGCAGTTTCTCTCCCGGTATCTGCAGGAATAGAACGGATAGAACGGCGCCGGCCCACAGGCCGGCGCCGTTTGAGCGATACGGGCCGGTCAGACCGTCATGTTTCTGCGCCGGCGTTTGATTTTGCCCAGCATCCGCTTGGGGGCCTTGGGCGTGGGGATGGATTTGGCCACGGCATTCAGCACCTCCCCGTGGGTGAGGTCGAACAGGTGGGTGTAGATGCGCTGGGTGGTGGCGGTGCTGCTGTGGCCCATGGCCTGGCTGATCTGATACATGGGGACCCGGGCGTTGCTGGCCATGCTGGCAAAGGTGTGCCGGAGACCGTGGAGGGTGATGGGGGGCAGACCACAGGCGGCGGCAAAGTTGGTGAAGGTGGAGGTCATGGAATTGGGGTGCCAGGGCTGGTTCCGGGTATCCAGCACCACATAATCGTCCGGGCCGCAGTAGTGGTTTTGCTGAACCCGCAGCTTGTACATGTCCCGGAGCAGGCCCAGCAGGTTTTTCAGGGAACTGATGCACAGCGTGCGGTTGCTGCCGGCGGTTTTGGGCTGCTTGGTGACGATGCTGTGGCCGATGGTGGTGCGCACCTGGCGGATGAAGATCAGCCCGCCCTGCAGGTCGATGTCCTTCCAGCGCAGACCCAGGATCTCGCCCCGGCGCAGCCCCAGATAGCAGGCGAGGCTGACGGGCAGCTCCAGGGGATGGCCCTGTACCAGGGCCAGCAGCTGGGCCACCTGCCTGGGGGTGTAGTAATGGGAACAGCCGGGGACGGTGGTGGGCGGCGTGGTCCGGTTGATGGGATTGTCCGGCAGAGCGCCGTGGCGGTAGGCCTGCTGAAGGCTGGTGTGCAGCAGGATGTGGTGTTTGTAAACGGTGTTGGGGGAGAGGTTCTTTTCACTGCCCAGCCACTGGTAATAGCTCTCAATCATAGTGGGTGTGAGCGCTGTGAGGCGGACCTCTCCCAGGGCGGGGATCAGATGCTTCTCCACGATGTTGGTGTAGCAGTAGACCGTGGTACGGGCACGGTGAGGTTCCACCATGTGTGTGAGCCAGTAGCGCAGCCACTGGGCCAGGGTCCATGTGGTGCCGGCCTTCGGCGGCGTATGGAGGTCCATCGGGAACCCGACCGGAGGGGCGTCGGACAAAGGACGAAGAGTTACACGCGCGGGACGCTTGGTGTGCCGAGACATAAAAACACTCCTTTGTTGACAAGATTATAGCCCCGCTTTGCCCTGAAGTGGGGCCACAATCTAAATGGTACCTTCAAACCCGGCAAAAACACAAGTAGAAAATATAAAATTCGAGAAATTTCTGCAAAATCACGACAAAAAGCGGAGCTCTTGCCCGGTGTGGGGCAAGAGCTCCGCTCAAAATTGCGGGGATGGAGCTTACCAGGGCTTGTCCTTCTCCTCGGCGTAGAGGGTGGGCAGGATGGCGGCCAGGTTGGTGAACTCCTTGATGTTGTGGCCGTAGAGGGCGCGGGGACCCATCTCGGGGATGGACACGCCGTCGGGCACAACCTTCACCAGCTCATCCTTCTCGTTG
Source organism: uncultured Oscillospiraceae bacterium (assembly GCA_944385435.1). Lineage (GTDB taxonomy): Bacteria > Bacillota > Clostridia > Oscillospirales > Oscillospiraceae > Enterenecus. The sequence continues at coordinate 17,064 of CALWXG010000043.1, read as the reverse complement.
GGGCCGTAGCCCATCCAGAAGCGGGAGCAGAACAGGACGCCGCCTTCGGCCTTGCGCACCAGGTGGGTCATGACGGCGGGGGTGTTGCCCCGGCCGAAGGCGCACACCATGCCCAGGCAGTCGTCGGTGCCCAGCAGGGACTCGTCATATCCCAGGTCGGCGGGACGGCGGAAGCACAGCAGCAGGTCGTCGGCGCCCAGGCCGATGTCCTCCATGATCTGGTGATCCACGCCCCAGGTTTTCTGGCTCATGGGGACGGAGGGATCCTTTACGTAGTCAGCCTGCTGAGCCCGGGCGTACCAGTGGTCCTCCTTATCCCAGATTTTGTAGCGCAGGTCGGAGGTGACGCAGTGCCAGCCAAACCACCAGTAGAACATCTCGGGGGTCACTCCGGGCATAAAGGTGGTGTTGGCCACAAAGCCGGTGCCGTTGGGGGCCACGGCAAAGCCGTTTTGCAGGCCGGGCACGTCGGCGTGCTGGAACTTGGCCCGGTCCTCAAAGGGGAGAACGGTGGAGGGATCTGCGGCAGGGCCGTGCCAGATGTCCAGCTTCTCCTGGGGGATGGGAGCCAGGGGCTGATTGAAGTACTTGGCGTAAGAGAGTTTTGCCTCCTCGGCAGTCAGAACGGGACGCTCCATAACATTACCTCATTTCGGATTAAGATAATTCTATCATAGCTTAAAATTGGGAAAATGTAAATCGAGAATTCAAGAGTAAATATGCAGTTTTCGCATGAGAGAATGCTGTTCCGACAGGAAGGGCCCCGTGGGGACGGGGGGAGCGGCGGCGAAAAAGGTCCGGCCGCAGACGCGGCCGGACCTTAAGAAGAATAGTTCGGGAAGGGCTCAGTAGGCGACGCCCCAGTACACCATGTGCTTGGCGGGCTTGCCGCAGCAGGCGCACACGTCGCCCAGGTGCTCTTGTTCCAGAGGAATGCACCGGGAGGAGACGCCGGCCACCTCTTTCATCTTCAGCTCGCAGGCCTCGTCGCCGCACCACATGGTCTTGGCGAAGCCGCCCCGGCTGGCCATCTTCTCCCTGACCTCTTCCATGGTGGCGCAGGGGTAGGTATTCTCGTCCAGGTTGCGCTTGGCCTTGTCGTAGAGGCCCTGCTGCACCTGCTCCAGCATGTCGGCCACGGTGGCCTCGATGTGGTCCAGGGAGACAAAGACCTTCTCGCCGTTGTCCCGGCGCACCAGCACGCACTGGTTCTTTTCCATATCCTTGGGACCCAGCTCCAGACGCAGGGGCACGCCCTTCATCTCATATTCGGCGAACTTCCAGCCGGGGGAGTTGTCGGAGGCGTCCATCTTCACCCGGATGCCGGCCTGTTTCAGCCGGTCCATGACCGCCTCGTTGGCCTCCAGCACGCCCTCCTTGTGCTGAGCCACCGGAATGATGATGACCTGGATGGGGGCGATGCGGGGGGGCAGCACCAGGCCGTTGTTGTCGCCGTGGGTCATGATCACGCCGCCGATGAGCCGGGTGGACACGCCCCAGCTGGTCTGGAAGGGGTGGTGGGGCTGATTGTCCTTGCCGGCAAAGGTGATGTCGAAGGCCTTGGCAAAGCCGTCCCCGAAGTAGTGGCTGGTGCCGGCCTGGAGGGCCTTCTTGTCGTGCATCATGCACTCCACGGTGTAGGTGGCCTCGGCGCCGGAGAACTTCTCCTTGTCGGTCTTGCGGCCCTTCACCACCGGCATGGCCAGGTAGTTCTCGCAGAAGTCGGCGTAGATGTTGAACATCCGCACCGTCTCCTCCATGGCCTCCTCCGCGGTGGCGTGCATGGTGTGGCCCTCCTGCCACAAAAACTCCCGGTGGCGCAGGAAGGGACGGCTGGTCTTCTCCCAGCGCAGCACGGAGCACCACTGGTTGTACAGCTTGGGCAGGTCCCGATGGGAGTGGATGATGTGGGCATAGTGCTCACAGAAGAGGGTCTCGGAGGTGGGACGGATGCAGTAGCGCTCCTCCAGCTTCTCGCTGCCCCCGTAGGTGACCCAGGCGCACTCAGGGGCAAAGCCCTCCACGTGGTCCTTTTCCTTCTGGAGCAGGGACTCGGGGATGAGCATGGGCAGGTACACGTTTTCGTGACCGGTCTCCTTGAATTTTTCGTCCAGGATCTTCTGGAAATTTTCCCAGATGGCATAGCCATAGGGGCGCAGGATAAACATGCCCTTGATGGAGGAGTAGTCAATGAGCTCCGCCTTGCGGCACACGTCGGTGAACCACTGGGCAAAGTCGGTCTCCATATCGGTGATCTGGCTGACCTGTTTGTTTTTCTCTTGTGCCATAGTTATTCATTCCTTTAACGGCCGCGGCCCGGGGATTGGACGGGGTGCGGCCCGATATTCTGTGAGCCTATATTTTATTGCCAAAGGGCTGGAAAGTCAAGGGGAAGCGGGGATTTTCACGCCGGACTGCTCACAGGTTGTCCGGCTGGCTCAGCTGCTGGGACACGGCCTGCTCCAGCCGGTCGGAGTTGCGGACGATGGCGTCGCACACCCCGTCCACGTCATTCTGCTCCACACCCCGGTACATGCGCTCAAAATCCTCCGCATTCTGGGCCACATCCATGCCGGCCTGGGCGTAGAGCTGGCGCAGCAGCAGCTGCTGACCCTGGATGGACAGCATGCTGCGGTCCAGCCTGCGGTTGCCGCAGTGCAGATAAAAGACCTCAATGAGGTGGTGGACAGCCTGCACCTGAGCCTGAATGTTCTGGGCAGACTGGAAGTCCGCGGCGCGCCGGCGCAGCTGAGCCGCCATGGCCTGATGATCCCCCCGCTCCATGGCCAGCCGGGCGGCGGCGCAGTGCAGGGTGGTGGCCAGCTGCTGGATTTCCTCCACGTCCTTGGGGGTGAGGCTGAGTACCCGGGCCCCCACGTTGTTCTCATAGGTGATGAGCCCCTCCTGCTGGAGCCGGTTGATGGCCTCCCGGATGGGGGTGCAGCTCACCCCCAGAACATCCTGCAGTTCGTTGACGTTGACCTTGCTGCCCAGGGGCAGACGCAGGTTGATGATGTCGGCCCGAAGCCGCTCGTAGACCTGATCCACCAGGGAGCGTTTTTTGATGGCGGCCATAGGCAATCCTCCAAATCTTATTTCTTGCAATATGCAATATTAATATACCAGATTAAGGGGGAGAATACAAGGGGGAAAGTGGCTGTTTTCTCCAGTTTGGCAGGCCTCGTCGAAACTGACGGAAGGAGGGACTTTATTTTGTGGAAAATTCCGGAGAAGCTTTGCTTGACATTTGTCCCAAGTGTGATATTCTATGAGTAGAAATCTTGCAAGATATATGATCTTGCCCTGCGGTTCCCCGGCCACTGCGTATTGATTGAAAGGAGAAGATTTCCCATGGTCTACAAAACGTTTGACGAACTGATTGCCGCGGCCAAGAGCAAGCCCAACACCGCCCGTATGGCGGTGGCCGCTGCCGGCGACCCCCACACCATTGAGGCTGTGCTGAAGGCCCGGGAGGAGGGCATTGCCATCCCTGTGCTGGTGGGCGACAAGGCGGCCATTGATGCCGCGCTGAAGGAGTTCGGCGCCACCGTGCCCGAGGAGGACATCTACGACGTGCCCGACCTGGCCGAGTCTGCCCGGAAGGCGGTCTCCCTGGTGGTGGAGGGCAAGGCCGACTTCCTGATGAAGGGCAAGCTGGACACTGCCATTCTCCTCAAGGCCGTGGTGAACAAGGAGCACGGCCTGGGCCAGGGCCGCACCATGAGCCACTTCACCATGTTCCAGGTGCCCGGCTACCACAAGCTGATGGTGCCTGTGGACGGCGGCATGGTCACCTATCCCACCCTGGAGCAGAAGAAGGACATCATCGTGAACACCGTGGACACCCTGCGGGCCATGGGCTATGACAACCCCAAGGTGGGTGTGCTGGCCTGCGTGGAGAAGGTCAACCCCAAGATGCCCGAGACCGTGGAGGCCAATGAGCTGAAGGAGATGAACCAGCGGGGCGAGATCACCGGCTGCGTGGTGGAGGGCCCCATCTCCTATGACTGCGCCGTGTCCAAGGAGATCGCCGACTTCAAGGGCTTCCAGAGCCCCTGCGCCGGGGACTGTGACGTGCTCATCGCCCCCAACATCCACGCCGGCAATATCATGGGCAAGATGCTGGCGGTGACCTGCGGCGCCAAGATGGCCGGCTTCATCGTGGGCGCCAAGTGCCCCATCGTCATGACCAGCCGCGGCTCCTCCCCCGAGGAGAAGTACCTGTCCATCGTCATCAGCGCGGTGGCGGCGGAAAAGAAATAAGGAGGACTGACACATGGAACGTCTGCTGATTCTGAATCCCGGCTCCACCTCCACCAAGCTGGCCGTGTTTGAAGGGGAAGAGCCCCTGTTTGTGGAGTCCATTGTCCACACCCCGGAGGAACTGGCGCCCTTTGAGCATGTGGCCGAGCAGTACGGCTTTCGCCGGGACCTGGTGCTGGACTGCCTGAAGCGCCACGGGATTCCCCTGGACTCCCTCACCGCCATCGTGTCCCGGGGCGGCCTGCTCACCGCCATTGAGGCCGGCGCCTACGAGGTCAACGACGACATGATCTGGCAGCTGAAGAACAAGCCCCGCAACGAGCACGCCTCCAATGTGGGCGCCATGATCGCCCTGGACATCGGCCGTCAGCTGGGCATTCCCGCCTATATCTACGACGGCGTCACCGTGGAGGAGCTGACCCCCATCAACAAGATCACCGGCCTGCCCTCCATGCAGCGCAAAGGCATGGGCCACAACCTGAACACCCGCGCCGCGGCTATGCGCTATGCCCGGGAGCAGAGCAAGAACTATCAGGACATCACCGTCATTGTGGCACATCTGGGCGGCGGCATCTCCGTCAACCTCCACAACAAGGGCCGCATTGAGGACTTCATCAACGACGAGGAGGGCCCCTTCTCCCCGGAGCGCACCGGCGGCCTGCCCATGTTTGATGTCATCGCCGACTGCTTCAAGGAGGGGATGACCTATCACGAGATGATGAAGACCGTGAAGACCCGGGGCGGCCTGATGGCCCATCTGGGCACCACGGACAGCCGGGAAGTGGAGAAGATGATGAATGCCGGCGATGAGCACGCCAAGCTCATCTACGACGCCATGATCCTCAACATCGCCAAGAATATCGGCAAGCTGGCCCCGGGCGTGTACGGGAAAGTGGATGCCATCCTGCTCACCGGTGGCATCGCCTATTCCGAATACGTCACCAAGGGCATCGAGTCCTACGTGTCCTGGATCGCGCCGGTGGTGGTTTACGCCGGCGAGGACGAGATGCGCTCCCTGGCCCTGGGCGGCCTGCGTGTCCTCCGGGGGGAGGAGACGGCCAAGACCTACGTCAGCCCGGACCGGCCACGATAAGACCATTTTCCCGGAAAACAGAGAACCTCCCAAACAGGTACAGCCCGGAGCGGGATTCCGCTCCGGGCTGTACCTGTTTGCGTGGGAGATTGCACAGAGGAAGCCATTGTGGTATAACGGAAAAGGACAAGGAGGTGTTCAGGATGAAAGTCTATGCTCTCTGGGGAGAGGTGCAGGAAAAATTGCGCCAATGTGCCGATCGGATGGAAGGGCCTGCTGATTTCTTGGAGGCCATGCACATGCTCTACGAAGAAGGGAAAGGGCGCAATGCGCAATGTCTGCCGGAGATGGGCATGGAGCAGTGGGACTGCGAAGATATGGAGGAGTTTCACCGCATCATGGATCGGATGCCGGTGGATCTGAGCTGTTTTGTAAGAAAGGAAGAAGGAATCAGGGATTTGGAGACTGCAGACCTCATAGAAATTATGAAGGCAACAATGAACACCCTGCCTCTTAAGATTGCGACACACCAAAAGATACATATGCACCGACATAAAAACTATGAACTTCTGTATGCTATGCGCGGGTCAGGCGGTCTCCACATGAAAACCGGGATCGCTCACATACCAGAAGGTACGATGTGTTTGGTTGGACCTGACTTTCTCCATGACGTATGGGCAGAGTCGGACAGTGAACTGATTTCCATTGCGTTCTGGAAAGAGAATATGGAACAAGTGCTCCGAAAGCTTCTGTATGACGAGAATATTATGTCTGACTTCTTCTACAACAGTCTGAACAGTACGCGCCAGGGGTATGTTCTGTTGGAAATGCCGCTGGATCGGGAGATTTGTTGGACGATTCAACATATTTTCCAGGAGGGTTATTCTGGGAAAAGTTACGCAAGAGAAATTTGCATCAGCTATATCGAGTTGCTGTTTGCCTATGCGGTGCGTGCCTGCGCCAGACTGGAATCCGGAACTGAAAAGCGGCAAGATGGTGTTCCGATGGCAACCGTGATGAAGTATATCCAGGACAATTTCCGAACGGCAACCCTGAATGACGTGGCGGCGGTATTCCACTATGATCCAGATTATCTGGGAAAGCGGATTAAAACCTGGATGGGACAGGGGTATGCGGATCTGGTGGGAAAGCTAAAGCTGGAGCAAGCCAAAAATATGCTGCGTACTACATCCCTTACGGTGGAACGAGTGGCTGAACTGGCGGGCTATGGAAGTGCATCGTATTTTTCAAGGGCATTTCGGGCTCAATCTGGAGTGACTCCCACAGAATATCGGAAGGGACAGGACGGAAAAGGTCAAAATTGAGACGGTTTTTTCTATCGCAGTTCTCCCAATGGCTTTTGTAAAATATAACCGAAAGGACGGGCGATAAGCCTGAAATCATGAACGAAAGCTACAAGGGGGATCGTTATGAAAAGATGGATTAGTGTGGCATTGTCCATCGTAATGGTGTTCAGCCTGGGGATAAACGTTGCCTTTGCCGCAGCTCCGCCCACAGTGCCGACCCAGGAATCAGCAGATTACACCGGACCAATCATCGACTATCCGGATAAGGATCTGTGGTTTGACAGCACGGTATACGGCGGATTCTACTCTGCCTATCAGATCATGGAGGGCAATGGTGACGACACCTTTGATGTGGATGCCTTTATTAACAGCGAACAGGGCGAACTGATCATGAGCCGCATCAAATATGAGCTGGCTTTGCTGGGAGACAGCCAGTATGCCAGCCAAGAGATGATCGACTATTGGGCGCAGCAGGGTGTAATCGAGACCGTTTATGACTCCGATGACCCGGAGCATGAGTGGCTGACCTATGTGCCGGAGTACATGTACGATGAAGCCAATGCGGGGAAGACCTGGCCGGTGGTATTCTGCCACCACGGCAACGGAGGCACGCTGTTTGAATCCACGGACCATGGCTTTGTCCACATCTGCTATGATGAGGGGTTTATGGTGGTGGTTCCGGAAAATGAGAACAGCGATGCGGACTACACCATTGAGATGCTGCCGCAGTATCTGGATGAATTGGAGGCCAACGGCTATCCCATCGATCGCAGCCGGGTGTATGTGGCGGGCATGTCCAAAGGCGGTATGACTTCGTTCAGCGTAGGGCTGGAATGCAATGACGTGGTTGCAGCCATAGCGCCTCATAGTGCCACATTTGGCATGCTTCTGGAGGGAGAGTCCAGCACGAGTATTCTCCGCGGTGAAACTGTGGTCCATGAGGGAACGGTCACACAGGAAGCGTTGGATGCCTGCGCAGACAGGGGCGGTATTCCGGTATGGATGCAGCTTGGTGAATGCGACATGAACCAGCTGCCGATGACAGAGGGGATGATCAACAGCCTGAATGCCTGGCTGGAAATGAACAACTGTCCCACCCGGGCTGCGGCGACGGACAGCAACCTGATCGGCATTACTGCAGATCGGGTGTATACGAAAGATTTGGACGGGACGACGTACACCTTTGCAGAGTTTGACAATGCAGACGGGATCACAACCATGGTAGTTGTGGGCATTGAGGGCCTGCCTCACTGGGTAAGCTATTCCTACTCCAAACTGGCCTGGGACTTTATGAAGCAGTATTCCATCGTGGATGGAAAGCGGGTGTATACCAAGGCGTCCTATTCCGATGTGGATCCCAGTGATACGGCAGCTGCGGCGATCGAGACGGTGACCGAGGCAGGGTGCATGAACGGTGTGGGCGGCGGAAACTTTGATCCGGACGGCAGCGTTACCCGGGCTCAGGCGATTACCGTTCTGGGCCGTCTGGCTGGCGCTACATCACAGGAGACAGCCGCGTTTACCGATGTGCAGTCTGGAAGCTGGTACAGCGGATATGTCGGTTGGGCCGTGGAGCGCGGTATTGTGGAAGGGGTGGGCGGAAATCGCTTTGCCCCGGATGCCCTGGTTTCCGGCGCGGACCTGGATTTGATGTTTGAACGGTACGCTGCCAGCGAAGGCTTGGACTACATCAATTTTCCTGCGGCGAATGGAGAGACGGTAACACGGGCGGATATGGCACAACGGCTGGTAAAGTTAATGAACGCACCGGAAAATTACGATTATGAGGACAAAGATCTGTGGTTTGACACCACTGTATATGGTGGATTCTATTCTGCCTATCAGATCATGGAGGGCAATGGCGACGACACCTTTGATGTGGATGCCTTTATTAACAGCGAACAGGGCGAACTGATCATGAGCCGCATCAAATATGAGCTGGCTTTGCTGGGAGACAGCCAGTATGCCAGCCAAGAGATGATCGACTATTGGGCGCAGCAGGGTGTAATCGAGACCGTTTATGACTCCGATGACCCGGAGCATGAGTGGCTGACCTATGTGCCGGAGTACATGTACGATGAAGCCAATGCGGGGAAGACCTGGCCGGTGGTATTCTGCCACCACGGCAACGGAGGCACGCTGTTTGAATCCACGGACCATGGCTTTGTCCACATCTGCTATGATGAGGGGTTTATGGTGGTGGTTCCGGAAAATGAGAACAGCGATGCGGACTACACCATTGAGATGCTGCCGCAGTATCTGGATGAATTGGAGGCCAACGGCTATCCCATCGATCGCAGCCGGGTGTATGTGGCGGGCATGTCCAAAGGCGGTATGACTTCGTTCAGCGTAGGGCTGGAATGCAATGACGTGGTTGCAGCCATAGCGCCTCATAGTGCCACATTTGGCATGCTTCTGGAGGGAGAGTCCAGCACGAGTATTCTCCGCGGTGAAACTGTGGTCCATGAGGGAACGGTCACACAGGAAGCGTTGGATGCCTGCGCAGACAGGGGCGGTATTCCGCTGTGGATGCAGCTTGGTGAATGCGACATGAACCAGCTGCCGATGACAGAAGGGATGATCAACAGCCTGAATGCCTGGCTTGAAATGAACAACTGCCCCACCCGGGCTGAGGCGACGAACAGCAACCTGATCGGCATTACTGCAGATCGGGTGTACACGAGAGAATTGGACGGGACGATGTATACCTTTGCGGAGTTCGACAATGCAGACGGGATCACAACCATGGTAGTTGTGGGCATTGAGGGCCTGCCCCACTGGGTAAGCTACTCCTACTCCAAACTGGCCTGGGATTTTATGAGTCAGTATTCCATGGAAAACGGACAGCGTGTCGTTGCAGACTAAGAATACGAGACACCTTTTTCTTCACAGCACAGGGGCGGTGCGGCATTTGCCGCACCGCCCCTGTGCTATTTTTCGGAGAAGTTGGGCCGATCAGTGATCGTTTTGTCCCATGCGGATACAAGTTTTGAGAAGCATGGATATGAAATGCAATTGCTGTAGAAACCATCACGTCCAGGGGGTAATCCGGACGCGTGATGGATGCCCGATATAGTAACTATTGAGAAAACGGCGGAACAGCAGAACTAAACCACGATGACCGCTTTGCTGCCCCCGGCTTTTTCCTTGGTGACCACGACCTGCTTGTCGATTTTCTCCTTCAGCTCTGCCACGTGGGAGATGATACCCACCAGCCGGTTGCTCTCGGCCAGCCCGGACAGGGCCCGCATGGCCTGCTGCAGGGACTCCTCGTCCAGGGAGCCGAAGCCCTCGTCCACAAACATGCTGTCCAGCCGGATGCCTCCGGCAGAGGTCTGGATCTCATCGGACAGGCCCAGAGCCAGGGAGAGGGAGGCCAGGAAGGACTCGCCCCCGGAGAGGGTCTTGACGCTGCGCACCGTGCCGTTGTAGTGGTCGATGACATCCAGCTCCAGGCCGCTCTGGCTCTTGTTGTTGTCTGCCTCTAGGCGGCGCTGCAGCTCGTACTGTCCGGAGGACATCACCATAAAGCGGGTATTGGCCCGCTGAATGACCCGGTCGAAGCAGGACGCCTGCACATAGGCCTCCAGGGAAATCTTCTGCTTGTTGCTCAGCGTGCCGTTGGCGGTGTCGGACAGCGCCTGGACCCAGCCCCATTTCTTCTCCACTGCGGCCAGATCGTTGGAGGTCGCCTGGATGTGACGCAGCGCGGTCTCGTTGGTGGACAGCCTGGTGTGGAGCTCCTGATCCTGACGGCTCAGGGCAGTGCGCTGGGCGGTGAGCTGGACCTTCCGGGCCTGCCACTGCTCCATCTGGGGTTCCGGCTGGCCGTCCAGCAGGGCCTGGGCCTGGCTGATCTGGGCCTGCAGGGCGGTGACCTGGCTCTGGGCGGCGTCAAAGGCGGCCTGCTTCTGCTCCAGGGCCTTCTTCAAAGCGGCGGCCTGCCGGGTCAGATCGCGGACGGCGGCCTGGGCGGCCTGGCCGCTCTCATAGCGCAGGGAGGCGGAGAGCGTCTGCATGCGCTGCTCCAGCTCGGTGCTGCGGGTGGAGTTGGCGGCCAGATCCCTGTCCAGCTTCACGCATTCCTGTTCCAACGCCCCGGCCCGGGCCTGCTCTTTGGGAATCAGATCGTCCAGGACCGTCTTTCGCTTCACATCTCTCTGGGCCTGGGTCAGGTCCCCGGTGCACAGCGTCAGCGCGGCGCGCAGACGGGTGGTTTGCTGCTCCAGAGCCTGAGACAGGGTGTCCGGGGATACGCCGGGCAGCAGCGCGTCGGCCTGCCGGAGCAGTGCGGTCTGTTTCTCCTCCAGCGCGCCCTTCTGGGCGCCGGCGGCGGCACTGGCCTGGGCGGCGGCCGATCTGGCCTGTTCCGCTGCCTTCCTGGCCCTGTCCAGCTGCGCTTTGGTGGGGGCGTGGGCGGATTTGCGGGCCGGAGCGGGGTGATCCAGAGAGCCGCACACGGGGCAGGGGATGTTGTCCCGGAGGGTATCGGCCAGGATACCGGCCTGCTCGTCCAGATAGGCCCGGTTCAGCTCGTCATAGGTGTGCTGCGCCTGATCTGCGGCGGCGGATTTGGTCAGATAGTCCTGCTGGGCGGCGGCGACGGCCTGCTCCAGGGTGCGGGCTGCCTGCAGGCTGGTGTTCAGCTCCTCCAGAGCTCTCTGCTGCCGCTGGAGCTCCTCCCGCTGCGCGGTCAGCCGGACCAGCTGTTCCCGGCAGTCTGCCAGATTCGCCTGCTCCGTTTTCAGGGCATCCAAGCCGGCCAGGATGGAGTGGAACTGCTCGTTTTTTTCGGCCAGCGCATCCCTCTGCCGGGCCAGAAGCTCCGCGAGCGCGGTGAGATTGCCGCGCCCCTCATCCAGCTCCTGATAGTGGGGCAGCTGTGCCTGAATGGCGGCGATGGCAGCGGCGATGGAGTCGCCCTGGGACTGCCGGGCGGTCTCCGACTCCAGTTCGGCCCGGGCCTGCTCCAGCTGCGGCAGACATTCCTGCAGGGATTGCCGGGCGGCCAGCAGGGAGCGCTGGGTCTTCTGCCGCTCCTGGGCACGGGCCAGGTCTGCGTTGATCTGTTCCAGTTCCCGGTCCAGAAGCTGTCCCTGCTCCCGGCAGGCGGCCTGCCCGGCCCGGTCTGCGTCAATCTGCTCCTGGATGTGGAGGACCGTCTCAGACACCGGCAGCCTGCCCTCTGCGGCCATGCGGAGGGGATGTTCCGGCGGACAGTCCGGCGGGCAGGCGATGCCGGCGATATACTGGGCGATACTGGCGCTGGCGGCGTCGTAGGCGCCGCGCAGTTTGGAGGCCTCCCCCTTCAGCCGCTCCTGAAGCTTCTGATAGAGCTGGGTGCGGAAGATTTTCTGAAAGATTTTCTTTCGCTCCTCGGTGGGGGCCAGCAGCAGCTTGAGGAAATCCCCCTGGGCGATCATGGCGATCTGGGTGAACTGGTTGCAGTCGATGCCCAGGGTGTCCGCAATGGCCCGGTTGACCTCAGCCTGTTTGGTGACCACCCGGCCGTCGGGGAGGCGGAGTTCGGCGTTGGCCTTCTCGGCGGTGAAGCCCTCGCCCCGGGTCTTGGGACGGAGGTATTCCGGATTGCGCCGGACCCAGTATTCCTTGCCCTGATACAGAAAGGTGAGCTCCACAAAGGTGGGCGTATCCGGGGCGGCGTATTTGGAGCGGAACATGGTGGCGATCCGGTTTGTGCCGCTGGCCTCCCCGTACAGGGCGAAGGTGATGGCGTCGAAAAGAGTGGTCTTGCCGGCGCCGGTGTCGCCGGTGATGAGGTACAGCCCTCCGGTGCCCAGCCGGTCCAGATCCAGCTGGGTGCGCCCGGCGTAGGGGCCGAAGGCGGACAGGACAAGTTTCAGCGGTCTCATGGCTCACCCTCCCATACCGACGCCATCAGGTCCCGGAGAAAGCCGGTCTGCTCTGGGGACATGGGCTGGTTGTTCTGCTGCTGATAGAAGTCGGAAAACAGATCCAGCGGATCCCGCGGCGTCTCCCCCTGGGCCGGGTCGATGGTTGCGGTGCGGCGGGTCCGGGTGTTGTCATAGTCCAGCTTCATCAGGTTGTGGTAGATGGTCCGCAGGCGGCCGATGGCGTCCGGGATATCCTCCTCATCTGTGAGGGTGACGTGGACGTAGTCCTCCTGCCAGGAGGTGCCCTGATAGAAGCCCCGGAAGGTGAGCTCCTGATAGGTGCCCTTCAGCTCCACCAGGTCCCGGAGGGGGTGCAGAGGGATGGTGTCCAGCGAGACCGCGCCGTCTGCGTCCAGGGTCACGACGGTGATGGACTTGCGGTGGCGGGCCTCGGAGAAGGAGTATTTCAGCGGCGTGCCGCAGTAGCGCACCCGCTCAGAGCCGATGTTCTGGGGACCGTGGATATGGCCCAGGGCCACATAATCAAAGGGGGCAAACACGCAGGCATCCACATTGTCCAGTCCGCCCACGCTCACCTCCTCCGAGTCGCAGCGGTCCGCCCCGGTGACAAACTGGTGGGCCACCAGGATATTCCGGTGTTCCGGATTCACCTTCATATGGGCGATGGCCACCCGCAGGGCGTCAGTGTAGCTTTGAATGTCCTCCTCGGGAAAGAAACGGCGCACATGGGCGGGCTTGAGAAAAGGCAGCAGATATATGTCTACAGGGCCGTCTCCATCCACCAGGGAGCAGGAGGGAATCTCCCCGTTGTATACTGGCGCAAGATGAATACCGCTCGTATTCATCAGCCGTCCGCCAAAGGCCACCCGCTCCGGGCTGTCGTGGTTGCCGCTGATGACAAAGACCTGGGTATTCAGGAGAGAGAGCTGGTAGAGAAACTCATCGAACAGCTCCATAGCTTCGGCGGAGGGAACGGATTTGTCGTAGATATCCCCGGCCAGCAGAATGCCGGACGGTTTCTCAGCCTCCACGGCGGAGAGAACTTGGCGGAGGATATGGCGTTGGTCCTCCAGCATGGAGAAACCGTTGACCCGCTTGCCCAGGTGCAGGTCGGAGAGATGAAAAAATTTGATGGGAAACACCTCCTGAGTGAATTGGTGCAGCGGTTGGGAAAATTATAGCGTGCAGCTGCATAAAAGGCAAGAAAGGTGCAGGATAAAAAAGTCGTCCCGGCCACCGGCCGGGACGACTTGCGAACTTGCGAAAGCGGAGATTACTGCTTGCCCTTGCACTTATTGGAGACCAGCAGCAGCAGGATCATACCCACCACGTCCACGCCGATGAAGATGGCGTAGGGCAGGGTGTAGTCACCGTGAGAGACGCTCAGGCCCACAGCCAGCACCACGAAGGCGGCCTTCTGGATCAGAGAGGCGATGGGGGAGACCAGAGAGTTGGCGGCCATGAAGTCGTAACGGCCGTACACGGCGATGACCAGAGAGGCCATCAGGTTCAGCAGGCCGCCGATGCCGAAGCCTACGAAGAGGATGCCGATGTAAGTCAGGATCTCAATCTGGGCAAAGATCAGCAGCAGCAGGGCCACGATGTAGCACAGAGCGTATACACAGGAGGCGGCCTTGGTGCCGATCTTCTGGTCCAGCCAGCCCCAGAAGTAGGAGCCCACCAGGCCGATGATGGCGGCCACGGTCAGCATCATGGTGGCGGTACCCTGGTCGTAGCCCACGCTCATCATGCGGGGAATGAACTGGGAAACGACGCCCACGGTGACCATCCACAGCATACCAAAGCCCACGGAGATCAGCCACATATCCTTGTCCTTGAGCAGACGGCCGATGGTGAAGGGGCTCTTGTAGCTCTTCATGGCGTCCAGTTGAGCAGCCAGCTGCTTGCCGTCGTCCTTGATGTTGTCGGGGTAAGCGCCCACTTCCTCAGGATACTCCTTGATCCAGAAGAAGGAGGCAATGCCCAGAACCACCACCACGGCGCCCACGATCAGGGAGCCGATGGCCACGCCGCCGCCGGGCATGCCATACAGGAAGCCCAGGATGGCGGGGATGGTGGCGGAGCACAGAGGAGCACCCATGGTGGCCCAGCCCAGGGCGATGCCCTTCTTGCGGGGGAACCAGTTGCCCATCAGGGTGGCGGTGCCGATCAGGCCGAAGGCCATGGAGACGAAGGTGAAAGCGGTCAGCACGATGAAGTACAGGATCGGGTGATTCACAAAACCGAAAATGGCATACAGAACACCGGTGACGATCAGGGACCAGCTGCACAGCTTGCGCACACCGGTCTTGATGCACAGACGGCCGAACAGGATGCCGCCCACCACGCCCACGATACCGGCGGGTGTGGCGAAGCCCAGCAGCATGTTGCTGTCCCATCCATAGGTGGCGGCGAACACGCTGGGATACAGGTTCAGACCGTCCACGCACAGGCCGGACCAGAAGTAGTACAGAAGCATGGTGTAGATGATCATGCTCCAGCCCCACTTACCGAACCGGCTGTTGGTAAGTTGTTTGTTGTCCATACAGAAACCTCCCAAACAGTTTTTCTCTCCCGGGGCAGGGGCTCACCCTCCCTGCTCCGGCCGGCCTGGGCGGACAACCCCTGCCGGACATGATGAAAAGCAGGTGTGCATCATGAAAAAATGTCATACCCACTGTCATATTAAGTATAGTCATAATACGCACAAAGAGAAATTGAATTTTTGCATAAAGGCTTTCTTGTTTTGCAAGTGCTGCTGCAAATGGCGGATGGGAATTAGATAAATCGCATAGTTTCGAAGAGTATGAATTGTGAAAATGCGTCACTTTTGGAAAATGCAATTGGCCGGAATGCCTAATATTAACCGAAAAAATTTATATAAAACGCCTATATTTACATGTAAAAATTTTGAAGCCCGGTGGCCGGACATGTAAAAACTGCATGATCCGTTGCGCATTTTCACTTTCTTTTTGCCGGAACAGGCAGTAAAATAGCCTTAGAAGGCAGGGAAAAACCTGCGAAAACATGCGGATTGCGAATAGGAGGTTTTGCGCAATGGCCTACAATGTCCCCGTTACCATGGCTGACAAGCAGAAGAGCTACTACAAGTACTTTCTCCAGGAAATGGCCGCCCCGGACCCCGCGCTGCTGGAGAAGATCAAGCAGGGCCCCTGCGACAATCAGTACGCCCACCGGATTGAAGACCGCAACGATCTGTTCAAGCCGGGCTATCTCAACGACGGGAAGTCTGAGTTCGGCTACTGGCTGCTGGAGAACGGCACTGCCATGATCGCCAACAAGACCTTCTTCCCCGGGACCACCGGCGAGATGTTTGACTGGTGGTTTGCCTGGCATCCCATCGACCGGCTGCGCTACGGCATCTGGGACCACGATGATCACTATGACGTGTATCTGGAGGATCCCATCAAGGCCCGGGACATCACCAAGTCCATGCGGGAGCGCCACTGGGGCAGCGTCCACCACGTGTGGGAGGACATCGGCATGGGCAACGGCCTGCTCACCATCAGCTTCAAGCGGCCCAAGGAGCTGGGCTATGACGAGAGCCTGGTGGATACCGAGCACTGCAACGCCCTGGTGTGCGCCAACTGCTGCACCGTGGGCAACAGCGATATCCCGGACATCCCCGTGGTGATGACCCATTTCCTGCGCCCGGTGGAGGGCGGCTCTGAGCTGCGCAGCCGTTTCTGGTTCGGCTATCAGATCCTGGACGGCCAGCCGGTGAAAATGATTCCGGACGGCGTGTCCATCCCGGAGTTTGTGCCGGTGTGCCTGCTGCAGCACAATGTGAAGGAGTTTGCCAATCTGGCCGCCATCCTGCCCAGCGTGTACGCGGAGGAGAAGGACAACTGGTAAAACCGTGTGAAGCGAAAAACAGCCTGGAACTCACTTTGGGTTCCAGGCTGTTTTTTTACAATACGATAACAGTATATGATTTGAGCGTCAAAAGGCTGCGTTCCGGTTATATTTGATAGTTTGCGCCGGGACTGCGTGCTTCGAAAAAAGTGTCATTGGCAGGCGTTGCATTCCGGGAAAAGTCCCCCTGCGCGGAAAGCCAAGATCATCATTTCCAAAGTCTGGGCATCAAGTTTCCGAAACTTGAGATAGTAGTATAAACTATTTGCAAACGCCTTGTAGATATCCAGTTGATCTCCGACCAGCGGTTTTGATTCTGAGCCAAGTGTGAGATTACTCATAAGCATGGTCAGAACAAATTTTTCATTTGCAAAAACCAATGTTTCGCTGGAGTCATCTTCCACGACTATTTGAATCGGGTGACGGCGCAAAATCCAGTATGCAGTGTAGGCTACCACTTTTGGACTGTTGGTGTGCTCCAAATCATGCGCGCTTTTTACCTTTTCGATATCTTCAAAGTACTCCAGAACACAGTGCATCAGAATGCGCTCGTTGATTTTCAGCTGACCTTCATGTCCAAGTTTCGCAAATCGTGCAATAAAATTGGCCATCGTCTGATAAAGGTATTCATATCTGGCTCTTCGTGTGTGATAGTGGAAGGAAAATAGCCGCAACTCCAGTATTTATGCCGATTGCGGCCGTTTCAATT
>CALWXG010000042.1 GCA_944385435.1 uncultured Oscillospiraceae bacterium | reverse complement strand
AAGTTTGACTTATACCTGCCGAAGGACAACACGAAAGAACGTTACGGTCTTGTGGTTTATCTCCACGCAGGCGGCTTTACGACCGGGGACAAAAGCGGCGACATGGGAATACTTTCCTGGCTGTGCAGCAAGGGCTATGTTGCCTGCGGCATCAACTATACGCTTAGAACCGATACCAACGATATCAGCGTACTCACCCAGTCCAATGAGATCAAAGCTGCCATTCCCAAAGTGATCGAAGCCGCAGAGGCAGAGGGCTATTCCATCGACAAACTGGCTATGGCGGGCGGTTCCGCCGGACATACCCTTGCCATGCTGTATGCCTATCGGGACGCAGCAGAAGCCCCTGTGCCTGTTGTCCTTACATTTGGGGCGGTCGGCCCCTCCTGCTTCCACACAGAGGATTGGGACAATTACGGATTTGACCAAAATACGGAGGAAAGCTATCAGGGGGCGGCCGGCCTGTTCGGCATTATGGCGGGCGAAGAAATTACGATAGATGAAATCAAAAACGGCGCTTACCTTGAAAAGATGAAGCCAATTTCCGCTGTGGATTGGATTACTCCAGACTCAGCGCCCACCGTGGTCGCTTATGGCACTTATGACCGTGTCCAGCCTTTTCAGGCTTCTCTTCGGCTCAAGACCGCGCTGGAAGCAAATGGTGTGGATTATCAATATTTTGAATGCATCCATTCCGGCCATGGCTTGCAGAATGACAATGCTGTTTACAGAAAGTGGATGGAAACAGTAGAAACATATCTTGACAAATATATGCCTATGGATTGAGGTGAAATTTGAAAGGTGAAAAAAGTGGGAAAAGCTATTTTAATTGTTGTCATCATACTTTCCATTTTGTTTGCGCTCGGCTATTTTGGTCTAAAAAAGTTGTGGAATAATATTTTAACCGCACCTATGGCACCGGAAAACTACACCACGGAAGTAACAACCGGCGGTAAGATTGAGGCAAAATATATGGCAGCCGGGAAATATGATATAGGCTATTTTGAATCGGATTACGCAGAAAACGCAGATATTAAAAAAATCGAAATCTGGTATCCGAAAGAATTGGAGACAAGCGGCGCAAAATATCCGGTGGTTGTATTTGTAAATGGCACGGGAGTTGCCGCTTCCAGATATCAGCCGGTGTTTGAACATCTTGCCTCATGGGGCTTCATTGCTATCGGTAACGAAGATCCGTCAACATGGGAAGGAAAGAAGGCGGACGCAACACTGTCGTGGCTTCTAACGGCGAATGAAGACGAAACCAGTATTTTCTATCATCGGGTAGATACAGATAATATCGGCATTACTGGACATTCCCAGGGCGGCGTTGGTGTGTTCAGCGCAATTAACGAAACAGAGCATAAGGAATTGTATAGATGTGCCGTCAGTTTGTCTCCAACGCAGGAGGATATGGCCGAAGCATTGAAAATGCCTTATGATTCTTCCAAAACTACAATCCCTGTTATGATTCTTGCTGGTGCCCCAAATGATGTTGTCTCGCTCGAAGGACTAAATGATATGTTCAAAAAGATTTCCGCCGATGTCGTTATTGCACGGCGCAGCAATACAGATCATGGCCAAATGCTTTACTCGGGAGATGGATATGTAACTGCATGGTTTATGTGGCAGCTCCAAGGAGACGAGGCGGCTGAAGCTGCGTTTATGGGAGAAAATGCGGAGATTTTACATAACAGCAACTGGCAGGACGTTATGATTGCATCCTCGAACAGATAAGTAGTTGCAGAGATAAAGCCCACAGGCTTGTACACCTGTGGGCTTTGCGCTATTCTGCGGTCAAACCATAATCTCATGCTCCGTCTGGAACTTACAGGTCAGCCGCCCGTCCCGGTGGACGGGCACGGCGTCGATGGCTGCGCGCCGGAGCCACCTTTGAACCGTTCGCTTTGCGACAAAAGAAAAGCACCGCAACCCTGATACGCATTGTATCAAAATTGCGGTGCTTTTGTGGCGGAGGTGAAGAGATTCGAACTCTTGCGCCGGCGAAGCCGACCTACCGGATTTCGAATCCGGACCCTTCAACCACTTGGGTACACCTCCATGTATGGAAAACCGGTCGCCCGATTTACACGCCGCTGATTCACTTTTTGAAAATCTGTGGCTGTCCTGCCCGCATTTTGCAGTTCAGCCCCGGCAGATACGCACCGCATCCGGCGCATGCTCTAAGATACCGCATTTCCATTCAATTGTCAATCCCATTTGCCTCCCGGCGCCGCAGCCGGGAGGCAAATGGATCGGCTTCTCACTTGATTACCACTTTTTCCTGCCATTTTCCGCTGCGGTACCGCCAGATGTACACCACCATGCGGAAGGCCCAGTCCGTGAACCATGCGATCCACACGCCGATCAGGTCGAAGTGGAGCACCCGGCACAGCAGCAGGCCGCCGCCCACGCGGAACACCCACATGGATACCGCCGCCACGGTGGCGGAAAATTGCACATCCCCCGCAGCCCGCATGCCATAGGGCATGGTAAAGGCCAGCACCCAGATCAGGCACTTGACGATGGAGATCAGGATAATCAGCTGCAGGGTCAGCCGGGAACTCTCATCAGACATGCCGGACACCTGGGTGATCAGCGGCGTCAGGGCGCACACGGCAACGGACATGACAATCACCGAGATCTCGGAGACCACGCAGAACAGCCTGGTATAATGCTTGGCCTCGTCCACCCGGTGGGCTCCCATGCACTGTCCCGCCACCGTCAGCAGTCCGATGCCGATGGCCTGGCCGGGCATCACCGCCACCAGGTCCAGCATCTGGGTCATGGCCTGGGCCGCCATGGCGGCGGTTCCCAGGGTGGAGACGGTGGACTGCACCACCAGCTTTCCAAGCTGGAACATGGAATTTTCCACTCCTGTGGGAACCCCCACCTTCAGCACCATCCCGATCATGGCCCGGTTGGGGCGGATCTTCCTGTAGTCCCGGATGGAGATGTTCAGCTTCCGGCTGCGCAGCATGCCCATGAGCACGGCGGAGCTGATGATCCGGGCAATCAGGGTGGAGAGGGCCGCGCCCACCACGCCCATGCTCATGCCGTAGATCATCACCGCGTTGGCGCAGATGTCAAACACGTCCGAGCAGGCGATGACCACCATGGGCTGGGTGGCGTGCCCGTCGGAGCGGAAAATGGCCGCCGAGGTCTGCTGCAGGGCCAGAAACGGGTAGGACAGGGCGGTGTAAAGGAAATAGTCTTCCGCCTGATCCAGCACAATCTGCTCCGCGCTGCCGAAGATCAGGTGGAGCAGCTGGCTGCGGAAAACCAGGCAGAACACGGCCAGCACCAGACCCACGCCCACGCTCACCAGCAGAACCTGCCGGGCTGCGGTATTGGCGTTCTCCACCTCGTGCCTGCCCAGATACTGGGCGCACACAATGACGCCTCCCGCCGCCAGGGCGGCCAGCAGATTCAGCACCAGTGTGTTGATGGAATCCACCAGGGCCACAGCGGAGATCGCCGACTCTCCCACTCCGGTGACCATCATGGTGTCGGCAATGCCCATGATGCCGGACAAAATCTGCTCTGCGATCAGAGGGATCAGCAGAGCGACAATCTGACGACGGGTAAACAGCAAACCGGTCTCTCCTTCCACATGGAACAACCCCCGACGGCGGCACAGCCGTCAGGGGAACAAACTGTACTGCGCAGTCCGGGCGCGGTGCTCACTCCCGCAGATAGGCGGTGGTCTCGTCCGCCCGCTCCCGGGCGTGGTCCAGGCCCTGCTGCCAAAGGGCGTGAATCTTCACCACGTCTCGCTCCGTTCTGGAAAAGCCCTGGGTGCTGTCCGGGCTGTAGATCAGCACTTTGCCCTGCCGCTCCGCCTCAAACAGCTCCCTGCGGGACTGCTCATACAGATCCACCCGGCGCTCCATTGTGTCCAGGAATCTGGGGTACTGGCGGTACACCGCCCGCATCAGCCCCAGGAACTGGTCCGGCTGACGGTGATATTCCCGCTCCCGGGTGAGCACCACCACCACCTTCTCGCACCCCATCTCCAGCGCCCGCTTCCAGGGGATGGCGTCCGCCACGCCGCCGTCCAGGCAGCGGACCCCCCGGTAGTCAAAAATGGGAAAGAGCAGCGGCATGGCGCAGGTGGCCCGGAGCAGCACAAACTGCTTGTCCTCCCGGTCCACCGGAAAATAGGCGGCTTTCCCCGTCTCCACATCGGTCACCACCGCCTCCGCCATCCCCTGCCAGCGGTCATAGGCCGCATAGTCAAAGGGCACCAGCTTGTTGGGGATCTCGTCATAGGTGAAATCCAGGCCGAAATAACAGTGGCGGTTTCCCGGCCGGAGCATATTGCGCTTGCTCATGTACCGCTTGTCGTTGGCGTACCGGGTCACAATCTCCAGGTTGCGCCCGTACTGCCCGGAGAGAAAACTCACTCCGTAGGCGATTCCCGCGGAAACCCCGACCACATAGTCAAATTCCAGGCCGGCCTCCAAAAAGCCGTCGCACACACCGCTGGAGTAGATGGTGCGCAGCGCGCCGCCCTCCAGAACCAAACCTCGTTTCAACGTCTCTTCGCTTCCTTTTCCAATCCGTCCCGCTCCGGCCTGTGACAGCATTCGTCCCGGCGCGACGGGGCCGTTTGCTATAATGGCACCACACCCCGGCGCAGGAAGGCCTTCCCCGCCGTCCGGGGGCGGGCGGGCCTCTCTGCAGGCACATTCCGAAAATTTTTTGCATTTCTGCGGCTCCGATTGCCTTTTATTATAGTGCTCTGCAGAGGAAATGGCAAGCTTACCAGTTTCTCACCCTGCGCATTTCTTGAATTTTTCCTGACATTTCGTATACATTACCATAAACTTTCCGAAACGTCCCTTTTGCTTTTTGTGCATCTTGACTTTGCTTTCTGAATGAAGTATAATTTGGAAGAAATCACTGCAAACAGTGAAAATATATCCCACACCCCCCGCATTTCCTGCGGCGCTGCAAAAGACATCTGCACAGATCTGGAGGTATACGCCATGAAACAGTCAGAGCAACTCAAGCTGGCCATGGAACGGTTCAGCAATGGTGAAAGTCACGACGCGTATCAGTTTATGGGCTGTCACCGGCAAACCAGGAAAGGACAGGAGGGTTATGTATTCCGTGTCTGGGCCCCCCACGCCAAAAGCGTGCGGGTCACCGGACGCTTCAACGACTGGGACAAGGAATCCCCGGTGATGGAGCTCGTCGGTCCGGGCATTTGGGAGCGTTTTATCCCCGGCGTCCAGGTCTATGACGAATACAAATATTATATTGAACGCCCCGACGGCTCCTTCGTGTTCCGGGGCGACCCCTACGGCTTCCACACCTGCACCCGCCCGGAAACCGCCACCAAGGTCTATGACCTGGACGGCTTCCAGTGGACGGACGGCAACTACCGCCGCGCCCGCGCCCGCAGAAAGGCGGTCAGCAGCCCCATCAACATCTACGAACTTCACCTGGGCTCCTGGAAGCAGCATGAGGACGGCAGTTTCCTCACCTATGAGGAGGCGGCCCGGGAGATCGTAAAATACGTCACAGACATGGGCTATACCCACATTGAGCTGCTGCCCATCAGCGAATACCCCTACGACCCCTCCTGGGGCTACCAGGTCACCGGCTACTATGCCCCCACCTCCCGCTACGGCACCCCCAAGGACTTCATGAAGTTTGTGGACATCTGCCACAACGCCGGCATCGGGGTGATCGTGGACTGGGTGGGCGCCCACTTCCCCCGGGACGAGCAGGGCCTGTTCGAGTTTGACGGCGACTGCTGCTATGAGCCCAGCGACCCGCTGCGCAAGGAACACCCGGACTGGGGCACCCGCATCTTCGACTACGGCCGGTATGAGGTGCGCTCCTTCCTGATCTCCAACGTACTGTACTGGCTGGACCTGTATCACATCGACGGCATCCGGGTGGATGCGGTGGCCTCCATGCTCTATCTGGACTACGGCCGCCGGGGCGGCGAGTGGCGGCCCAACAAAGACGGCGGCAACATCAATCTGGAGGCGGTGAAGTTCCTCCAGGACATGAACGCCGCGGCCTACTCCTTTGACCCCTCCGTGCTGATGATCGCCGAGGAGTCCACCGCCTTCCCCATGGTGACCAAGCCGGGATACGACGGCGGCCTGGGCTTCGGCTTCAAATGGAACATGGGCTGGATGCACGACATGATCGACTACATGTCCACCGATCCCCTGTTCCGCAAGGGCCGGCACAACAACATCACCTTCTCCCTCACCTATGCCTTCTCCGAGAACTTCATCCTGCCCCTGTCCCACGACGAGGTGGTCCACGGCAAGTGCTCCCTGATCAACAAGATGCCCGGCGACTACGACATGAAGTTCCAGAACCTGCGGGCCTTCTACGGCTATATGATGACCCACCCCGGCAAGAAGCTGCTGTTCATGGGCGGCGAGTTCGGGCAGTTCGTGGAGTGGAACTTTGAGAAGGAACTTGACTGGTTCCTGCTGGACTATGACAAGCACCGCCAGCTCCAGCAGTATGTGAAGGATCTGAACCACTACTACCTGGACCACACCGCCCTGTGGCAGAACGACGGGGACTGGGAGGGCTTCCAGTGGATCGCCTGCGACGACGCAGCCCAAAGCGTCATCTCCTTCCGCCGCCTGGACGCCCGGGGCAAAGAAGTGATCGTGGTGTGCAACTTCTGCCCGGTGGAGCGGAAAAAATACGGCATCGGCGTGGAGCGTCCCGGCGTCTACAAGCCGGTGATGTCCAGCGATGCGGCAAAATACGGCGGCACCGGCGTGCGCCTGCGCTCTGTCACCGCCAAGCCCAAGCCCATGCACGGACGCAAATATTCCGTGGAGCTGACCTTGCCTCCGATGTCGACGGTGTTCTATGAGCGCCAGCCGGCCAGCAGGAAGGCCGCAAAAGGTCCCGCTCCCGTTTCCAAGAAAAACAGCACGCAAAAGGCGGCTGCCAAACCGGCGGCCCCTGCCAAAGAGGGGGATGGAACCGAGCAGTAAAAAACGGCACGACCCAGCGCACGGCGCGCAAATATCAAAGTAGTAATCAATAGGGGGGCTTCATTGTGATTGAACGAAAAAAAGAGTGTATCTCTATGCTGCTGGCCGGCGGCCAGGGCAGCAGACTGTACGTGCTGACACAGGACACCGCCAAACCTGCGGTTCCCTTCGGCGGCAAGTACCGTATCATTGACTTTTCTCTTTCCAACTGCGTCAACTCCGGTATTGACACGGTGGGCATTCTCACCCAGTACCAGCCGCTGGAGCTGAATGACTACATCGGCAACGGTGTGCCCTGGGATCTGAACCGCAACTTCGGCGGCGCCCACGTGCTCCCGCCCTACACCAAGACCAGCAACAACCAGTGGTACAAGGGCACGGCCAACGCCATTTACCAGAATATTCCCTTTATCGAGCGCTACAACCCGGAATACGTGCTCATCCTCTCCGGCGACCACATCTATAAGATGGACTACAACAAGATGCTGCAGTTCCACAAGGAGAAGGGTTCCGAGTGCACCATCGCGGTCATCACCGTGAGCAACGAGGACGCCACCCGTATGGGCATCATGAGCACCGACGCCAATCAGGCCATCACCGAGTTTGAGGAGAAGCCCGCCCATCCCAAGAGCAACCAGGCCTCCATGGGCGTGTACATCTTCACCTGGGAGGTGCTCAAGCAGTACCTCATCGCCGATGAGGCCGACCCCAACTCTGAAAACGACTTCGGCAAAAACGTCATCCCCGCCTTCCTGCGGGACGGCCGGAAGATGTTCGCCTATCCCTTCGAGGGCTACTGGAAGGACGTGGGCACCCTGGGCAGCCTGTGGGACGCCAACATGGACCTGCTGGATCCCAAGGATCCTCTGGACATGCGCAACCCCCACTTCAAGGTCTATGCCCGGAACTACGCCAGCCCCTCCAGCATGCTCGCCCCCGGCTCCAAGGTCACCAACTCCTTTGTGGCGGAGGGCTGTGAGATCTACGGCACGGTGGAGAACTCCGTGCTCTACACCGGCTGCGTGGTGGAGGCCGGCGCCACCATCACCGGCGCCGTGGTCATGCCCAACACTGTGGTGAAGAGCGGCAGCAGCGTCAACTACGCCATCATCGGCGAGCAGTGCGTCATCGAGTCCGGCGCCACCATCGGCGACCGTCCCGAGCACTGCCTGAACACCGACTGGGGCATCACCGTAGTGGGCCACAAGCGGACCATTCCCTCTGGTGCCGTCATCAAGCCCAAGGAAATCATTTAAGGGAGGCGAGCAATATGAAAATGACTGGTATTATCTTCTCTGAGATGTACAACGACGAACTCAATGCCTTTACCCATGACCGGAATATGGCCGCCATCCCTTTCGGCGGACGTTACCGTCTCATTGACTTCACCCTGTCCAACATGGTCAACTCCGGCATCACCAACGTGGGTGTGCTGGCCAAGCAGCACTATCACTCCCTGATGGACCACCTGTCCAACACCCAGGAGTGGGATCTGAACCGGAAAAACGGCGGCCTTCTGCTTCTGCCCCCCTTCGCCACCGAGAGCTTCAATCAGATCCACCGCGGCAAGCTGGACGAGCTGCGCAACGCCCTGGACTACCTCCAGGACGCCACCACCCCCTACGTCCTGCTGGCCAGCGCCCACACCCTGTGCAACATGGACTACCGTCCCGCCCTGGAGTCCCACATCAACAGCGGCTGCGACATCACCGTGGTAGCCACCAAGGAGGAGGCCGCCAGCGAGACTCCCTTCACCTTCGTCCTGATGGCCGATGAGTCTGGCCAGGCCACTGCCTGCGCCCTGGACTATCCCGCCAGCGCCGGCAGCTACGCCGCCACCGGCACCTACATCATCAGCCGGGAGCTGCTCATCCATGTCATCCAGGAGTACACCGCCCAGGGCGCCTATGACCTGGAGCGGGACTTCATCCAGCGCAAGTTCAACCAGGGCAAACTGTCCATCAACGTCTACCAGTGCACCGACGTGGTGCTGCGCATCCGCAACGTGGCCGAGTACTTCGCCGCCAACATGAGCCTCACCGACCTGAAGGTGCGCCGCTCCCTGTTCCGCCCCGACTCCCCCATCTACACCAAGGTCAACGACGAGGTGCCCACCTACTACGGCATGGACTGCACCGTGTCCGGCTGCATCATCGCCGACGGCTGCATCATCGAGGGCAATGCGGAGAACTGCGTGCTCTCCCGCGGGGTGCGCATCGCCAAGGGCGCTGTGGTGAAGGACTGCATCATCATGCAGGGCAGTGTTGTGGGTGAAGGCGCCGTGCTGGAGAACGTGATCGTGGACAAGTGGGCCACCATCTCCGCCGGCACGGAGCTGAAGGGTCTGGCCTCCGCACCGGTGATCATCCGCAAAGGAGTGACCGTATGAAAATCCTGTTCACCGCCAGCGAAGCGGCCCCGTATCTGAAAACCGGCGGCCTGGGCGATGTGGCCGCGGCCCTGCCCAAGGCGCTGAGCGACACCCCGGACGCCGATGTGCGCGTGTTTGTCCCCTACTACAAGTCCATCAAGGACAATCCCGATTTCAACATCGAATATGTGACTCATTTCTTTGTCCCCCTGGCCTGGCGCAGCGTGTACGCAGGCGTGTTCAAGGCCACCACCGACCGGGACAACCTGACGTATTACTTCATTGACAATGAGTACTACTTCTACCGGGATGGGGCCTACGGCTACTACGATGACGGTGAACGCTTCGCTTTCTTCTCCAAGGCCGTTCTGGAGGCGCTGGAGTATC
Source organism: uncultured Oscillospiraceae bacterium (assembly GCA_944385435.1). Lineage (GTDB taxonomy): Bacteria > Bacillota > Clostridia > Oscillospirales > Oscillospiraceae > Enterenecus. Next base: position 11,067 of record CALWXG010000042.1, on the reverse strand, counting down.
TGGACTGGTATCCCGACATCATCCACGCCAACGACTGGCAGACCGCGCTGGTCCCGGTCTTCCTGAAGGCGTTCTATTCCCTCCAGGAGGAGTACAAGTCCATCCGCACCCTGTTCACCATCCACAACATGGAGTACCAGGGCAAGGCCAACCTGTCCTTCGTGGACGACTGCCTGGGCCTGCCGGAGGACTGGCGGGGCACCATGGAGTTTGACGGCTGCACCAACCTGATGAAGGCCGCCATCGAGGTGGCCGACCGGGTGAGCACCGTCTCCCGCACCTACGCCACCGAGATCCAGAACCCCTATTACGCCCACGGCCTGCACGGGATTCTCCAGGCCAACAGCGACAAGCTGTCCGGCGTGGTCAACGGCATCGACACCGACGTGTTCGATCCGGCCACCGACCCCCTGCTCTACGTCAACTACACCGCAGACACGCTGGAGAAGAAGCTGGAGAACAAGCGCTTCCTCCAGCAGAAGCTGGGGCTGGCCTGCCGGGACGACGTGCCCGTGGTGATCATGATCACCCGCCTGGTGGGCCACAAGGGCCTGGACCTGGTTCAGGCGGTGATGGACGATCTCATGTGGGACGACATCCAGCTGGTGGTCATCGGCACCGGCGACCGGCAGTATGAGGACATGTTCCGCTACTACGCCGCCCGGTTCTCCCACAAGATGTCCGCCAACATCGTCTTTGACAACACCCTGGCCCATCAGACCTACGCCGGCGGCGACATCGTGCTCATGCCCTCCAAGCAGGAGCCCTGCGGCCTGACCCAGCTCATTGCCATGCGCTACGGCACCATTCCCGTGGTGCGGGAGACCGGCGGGCTGTACGACACCGTCCCCGCCCTGAATCCGGACACCATGGAGGGCCGCGGGTTTACCTTCAAGACCTACAATGCCCACGACATGCTGGACGCCATCCGCCGGGCAGCCGGCCTCTACCACGACGCGGAGCGCTGGGATATCCTGCGCCGCAACGACATGGCCAACGACTGTTCCTGGAAACATTCTGTAGAAGAGTATTGGCAAATCTATCGTTCCATGGTATAATGGTACGCATTCGCAGCGCGGCCGGTCCGCGCAGGCTTCACGGGATGTAATCCATCCTTTCCAAGGACAGCCCGCAAATGCGGGCTGTCCTTATGAGGGTTTGCGGCACGGCGCCGGAACCCGTTCAGGTCCCACAAAATAATACGGACGCCGGAGATCTTTTTTACCGGCGGCAAAGGAGTTCACAATGGACGAGAAACAGATTATCAAGGCAATGAACGACTCTCTCCTGCTGCGTTACGGCTGCAGCATGGACAAAGCCTCTCCCCAGCAGATCTACCGCGCCCTGTGCGGCGTGGTCAACGACATGCTGCTGGTCAAAAACGCCGAGTACAGCCGCAAGGTCACCGAAAAGCAGAGCAAGCAGGTATACTATATGTCCATGGAATTCCTGGTGGGCACCTCCCTGCGCAACAACCTCTACAACCTCGGTCTGGAACAGGACTTCACCGACGCCCTGGCCCACCACGGGATCAACATCCACGATCTCTATGAGATGGAGCCGGACGCCGGACTGGGCAACGGCGGCCTGGGCCGTCTGGCCTCCTGCTATATGGACTCCGCCGCCAGCCTGAACATGCCCGTCACCGGCTACTCCATCCGCTATGAGTTCGGCATCTTCAAGCAGAAGATCGTGGACGGCTGGCAGATGGAATTCCCCGACGACTGGCTGAGCATGGGCGACGTGTGGATCAACCCCCGTGAGGACGAGGCCGTGGAGGTCAAATTCGGCGGCGAGATCCACAGCTGGAGCGACAACGGCAAGTTCCGGGTGGCCCATCTGAACTACCAGTCCGTGATGGCCGTCCCCTATGACATGTTTATTTCCGGATATCACAGCGACGCGGTGAATAAACTGATTCTGTGGGGCGCCAAGTCCCCCCGCAGCTTTGACATGTCCGCCTTCTCCCGGGGCGACTATGCCAAGGCCCTGGAGGGCGACACCATGGCCGAGGTCATCTCCAAGGTCCTCTACCCCGCCGACGACCACGAGGCCGGCAAGATCCTCCGTCTGCGCCAGCAGTACCTGCTGGTGTCCGCCTCCGTGCAGAGCATTCTGAAGAAGCACCTGCGGGAGTACAAGTCCCTGGACAATCTGGCCGACAAGGTATCCATTCACATCAACGACACCCATCCCGCCCTGTGCGTGCCCGAACTGATGCGCCTGCTGGTGGATGAGTACGACTACAGCTGGGAGAAGGCCTGGTCCATCACCTGCAAGACCCTCTCCTACACCAACCACACCGTGATGAGCGAGGCCCTGGAGCGCTGGAACGAGAAGCTCTTTGCCAAGCAGCTGCCCCGCATCTATCAGATCGTGTGCGAGATCAACCGCCGGCTGTATATCAAGCTGCGGGAGGTCTACGGCGGCGACGAGGCCAAGATCAACTATATGGGCATCGTCCACAACGGCGAAATCCGCATGGCCAACCTGTGCCTGGCCTGCTGCCACAAGATCAACGGCGTATCCAAGCTGCACACCGAAATCCTGGAGAACAGCATCTTCCGCGACTACTACCAGATCGGGCCCGAGCACTTCCTGAACGTCACCAACGGCATCGCCTACCGCCGCTGGCTGGGCCAGTCCAATCCCCAGCTCACCAGCCTGCTGCAGGAGCTCATCGGGGACGGCTTCCTCACCGACTGCAACCAGCTGGAGAAGCTGATGAAGTACTACGACGACGCCACCGTGCTGGAGAAGCTGCGGCAGATCAAGCGGGCCAACAAGGTGCACCTGAGCAACCTGATCCTCAAGCGCAACGGCATCCAGGTGGATCCGGACAGCCTGTTCGACGTGCAGATCAAGCGTCTGCACGAGTACAAGCGCCAGCTGCTCAACGTGCTTCAGATCCTGCACATGTACCTGCAGATCAAGGCCAATCCCAACGCCCCCTTCCAGCCCCGCACCTTCATCTTTGCCGCCAAGGCCTCCGCGGGCTATATCATGGCCAAGCAGATCATCCAGCTCATCGTCACCGTCTCCCACATGACCAACTCCGACCCGGTCACCCGGGATAAGCTGAAGGTGGTCTTCCTGGAGGACTACAACGTCTCCCTGGCCGAACAGATCATCCCCGCCGCCGAGATCTCCGAGCAGATCTCCATTGCCGGCAAGGAGGCCAGCGGCACCGGCAACATGAAGCTGATGATCAACGGCGCCGTCACCCTGGGCACCCTGGACGGCGCCAACGTGGAGATCCACGAGCAGGTGGGCGACGACAACATCGTGCTGTTCGGCCTGAATGCCAACGAGGTGGAGGAGCTGTGGCGCAAGGGCTATCATCCCATGGACTATGTGCGCAGCGACCCCGAGCTCAAGGCCGTCATGGACCTGCTGATGGGCGGCATCAACGGCATGCGGTTTGACGACATCATCCGCTCCCTGCTCACCGACAGCCGCGGCCCCGCCGACCCCTATATGAATCTGGCCGACTTCCACGACTACGTGCGGGCCCAGCAGGATGTCACCCGCATTTACGCGGATCCCCGCCGCTTCACCAACATGTCTCTGGTGAACATCGCAAAATCCGGGCTGTTCTCTGCGGACCGCGCCGTCCGCGAGTACGCCGACCACATCTGGAACCTGAAATAATCTTAATCTGCGCCCTGACTGGACCGTCTCAGGCTGGCTGCAGCGTCTGGAGTTTTGTATAACATGGAAATGCAATTTAACAGCCTGTCCGAGCGTTACAAGCGTCCCTTCGGCTGTGTCAAACAACACGAATTGTGCCAGCTGATGGTGGAAGTTCCCAAGGATTGCCCCCTGAACCGTCTGGAGGTGGTGCTCAGCAGTGATTCCGGTTACGGCATGAGCGTCTCCTTCACCCGGGAGGGCGAGAGCGAGTACTACTGGGAATACCGCACCGAGTTCTCCCTCCCCCGTCAGGGCCTGTATTTCTTCTTCTTCCATGTGGAGCTCACTGATGAGATCTTCAATCTCTTCCGTTCCGGGGAGACCGGACTGTGCGCCAACGAGGGGGAGCAGTGGCAGATCACCTGCTATCCCCGGGACTACCAGACCCCGCAGGCCTTTCAGGGCGCGGTGCTCTATCAGATTTTTCCCGACCGGTTCTACAAATCCGGCTCCTGCGACCTCACCGGCAAGCTGGAGCCCTACTGGGTCCATGCCTCCTGGGGGGAGACGCCCCATTACCTGCCCAATGAGCACGGTGAGATCCTGAACAACGACTTCTTCGGCGGAAACCTCCGGGGCGTGGAGGAAAAGCTCCCCTATCTGAAGTCCCTGGGCGCCGACGGCATCTACCTCAACCCCATCTGCATGGCCTATTCCAACCACCGGTACGACACCGCGGACTACAAGCGGATCGACCCCATGCTGGGCACGGATGCGGATCTGGAGCGCCTGTGCCGGTCCGCCCACCGTCTGGGCATGAAGGTGATTCTGGACGGGGTATTCTCCCACACCGGAAGCAACAGCGTCTATTTCGACAGCAAGCATGTCTTCGGCCACGGCGCCGTCAGCGATCCGGATTCCCCCTATCGGGACTGGTACGACTTCCAGCGCTACCCGGATCAGTACACCTCCTGGTGGGGAATCTCCACCCTGCCCTGCGTCCGGGAGCTGAACGACTCCTACCTGGACTTCATCATCCGGGGCGAGGACAGCGTGCTGGCCCACTGGCTGAGCCTGGGCGTGGACGGCATCCGGCTGGACGTGGCCGATGAGCTTCCCGATGCGTTCATCGCCGCCTTCCGCAAGCGTCTGAAGGAGATCAAGCCGGACGCCTGGCTGCTGGGCGAGGTGTGGGAGGACGCCTCCAACAAGATCAGCTACGGCGTGCGCAGGAAGTACTTCTCCGCCGGCGAGCTGGACTCGGTGATGAACTACCCCTTCCGCAACGCCATCCTCAGCTTCCTGGCCGGCCGGGGCGGCGAGCAGTTTCGGCGCCAGATCATGACCGTGGTGGAGCACTATCCCCCCTTTGTCCTCCACAGCGTGATGAACAGTCTGTCCACCCATGACACCCCCCGGATCCTCACCACCCTGGGCGACAACTTTTCCGGCTCCAAGACCGAAAAGGCAAACCGTTTTCTGGGCCCTGAGGCCAGATCCCTGGCCATCCAGAAGGAAAAGGTGGCCGCGATGCTGCAGTTCACCCTGCCCGGCACCGCCTGCATCTACTACGGAGACGAGGTGGGCATGGAGGGCTTTGAAGATCCCTTCAACCGCCGCTGCTACCCCTGGGGCAAGGAGGACCGGAGCCTGCTGGGCTACTATCAGGCGCTCAGCCAGATCAAGCACAGATATCCGGCCCTGCGCACCGGCACCATTGAGTTTGAGGCCGCCCCGGCCCAGACCGTCTGCTTCCTCCGCTGCCTGGACGGGGAGACCCTCCGGATCATCGCCCACAGCGGGGAGGCCCCCTTCTCCGCCCCCCTGGCCGGAAAGCTCCTGCTGCTGCACAACGGCCGGCAGGAGAAGGATCAGCTCGTTCTGAACCAGTGGGGCTGCGCCGTCGTGCTGGAAGCGGAGGGCTGAGCGGACAGCTTGCCCACAGGCTGCGCCCGTGCCAGGCATAATCCCTTTACCCTAATTGCAAACACAGGTATAAATCCATCTGCAAATCTTATACGCGAGGAGATGTTGTCAATGCTGAACCTGGATCTGGCGAAGCTGGAGCCTTTCGTGACAAAGGAGCAGCTCAACGCCATGGCCGACGAGGTTGCGGCCGCACACAGCAAACTCTATGACCCCGCTGCGCCCGGCTCGGACTTCACCGGCTGGGTCCGTCTGCCGGAGGACTACGACAAGGAGGAGTTCGCCCGGATTCAGAAGGCCGCGGCCAAGATCCGCGAGGACTCCGATGTGCTGGTGGTCATCGGAATCGGAGGCTCCTATCTGGGCGCCCGGGCCGCCCTGGAGGTCTTCCCCTCCGACGGTCCCGAGATCTGCTTCGTGGGCTGTTCCCTCAGCCCCAATGAGACCCAGCACGTCATGGACCGCATCCAGGGCAAGCGCTGGTCCATCAATGTGATCTCCAAGTCCGGCGGCACCACCGAGCCCGCCATCGCCTTCCGGCTGTTCCGTCAGCTGCTGGAGAAGCAGTACGGCGCCGAGGCCAACACCCGGATCTACGCCACCACCGACAAGGCCCGGGGTGCGCTGAAGACCCTGGCCGACAAAAACGGCTGGGAGAGCTTCGTCATCCCCGACGAGGTGGGCGGCCGCTACTCTGTGCTCACCGCCGTGGGTCTGCTGCCCATCGCCGTGGGCGGGACCAACATCTGCGAGCTGATGGGCGGCGCTGCCGACGCCATGGCCCGGTATGATGAGCGCTCCATGAACAACCCGGTGTGGCAGTATGTGGCCGCCCGGAACCTGCTCTACCGGCAGGGCAAGAAGGTGGAGATCTTCTGCAACTACGAGCCCTCCTACTCCTTCGTGGGCGAGTGGCTCAAGCAGCTGTTCGGCGAGTCTGAGGGCAAGGACGGCAAGGGCATCTTCCCCGCCTCCGCCCAGTTCACCACCGACCTGCACTCCCTGGGCCAGTACATCCAGGACGGCGAGCGCATGCTCATGGAGACCGTGCTCTATGTGGACGACACCGGCTGCGATATCTCCATCCCCTACAGCGACGACAACGGCGACAACCTGAACTACCTCACCGGCAAGCCCATGAGCTTTGTCCGGGAGATGGCCTTCCAGGGCACCCTGGACGCCCATCACGACGGCGGTGTCCCCGCCATGGTGCTGCGCATGCCCCATATGGATGCCCGTACTCTGGGCGAGCTGTTCTACTTCTTCGAGCTCTCCTGCGGCATCAGCGGCCATGTCCTTCAGGTCAATCCCTTCAACCAGCCCGGCGTAGAAGCCTACAAGAAGAATATGTTCGCCCTCTTGGGCCGTCCGTAACCTGTTCCAATTTCCTCCGCCGTTCCGCCCCCCGGACGGTGGAGGAAATTTTTCTTTCATTCCCTCTTGCTCTTCTCCCTTTCCCGTGCTAAAATAGAGGCGTGGATCAGGCGAAATGCCCCGCCCCGGGTTCCCTCCCCGAGTTAAAATAGAGGGTTTTTTTCTGCAAAGGCCCTCTCTTCCCCACTGCCGGTAAACAAATCAGACTAAGGCGGGATTACAAATGGGAACACCGACAACAAAAGGAAACTGCTATCTCTGCGGTAAGACGCTGGCCAAATCCGGGTTCCGCCGGCACTTCGCCGCCGCCCACACCTATGACGGCCCCAATGCCCAGAAATGCGTTCTTTTGAAGGTGGAGGACACCTACGACAAAGATTACTGGCTGTTTCTGGACTTGCCGGTTACTTCATCCCTCAAGACTCTGGATTCCTTCCTTCGCCGCATCTGGCTGGAATGCTGCGGCCATCTCAGTGCGTTTTATCTGCCCGGCTATCGGGATCTGCCTATGAACGTGCGGGTGGGCGATTTCGCTCCCAATCTGAAGATCCAATACGAATACGACTTTGGAAGCACAACATACCTCACAATCACGGTGCTGGACACGGTATACCGTCCGAAACAACGCACCGCCGTGCGCCTGCTGGCACGCAATGTTCCCATTCACTTTGCGTGTGGTAAGTGCGGTAAGGAGGCAGAATATATCTGCTGTGAATGTATGTTTGGAGATCAGAATCCCTTTTTCTGCGAAAACTGCCTGAAGAAGCATGAGCACAAGGATAATCTTGCTTTGCCGGTTACCAACTCTCCCAGAATGGGCGTCTGTGGCTACGAAGGAGAGTTTGACATCTATGAATTTCACGCTCCGGAACCGGATGACACCTAGCTTTTTTGCAGCACCGCGCTGCAGCATAGTTTTCCATGTGGCACCCGCAGGGGGCGCGGCGTACGATTGACGCCACGCCCCCGGTACCTGTGATTCAAAAACTGAACATGCGCCTGTGATGGAATTGGTAGACATGCGAGATTTAGGTTCTCGTGCAGCGATGCGTGTGGGTTCGAGTCCCTTCAGGCGCACCAACCCCATATAATCCGAACCAGTTCTTCCCTGTGGAGGACGGGTTCGGGTTATTTGTTTATTTCGAGAACAGGAAAACATTTGTTTTTGCAACGGGGTGCGGCGCAGGTACACCTCCAAGCCGAGAGGCACGCGGAAGAAGAAACCGGTCACATAATTGGATGCTTCGTGAAACAACCCTGCGGGAGAACTGCAAACTGCAAACCACATGCGGCCATATGGAATACGTGTTATACTGCTTTTCCATCATTGGCCGGCTTTCATGTCAGCTCATCACCACATCTATCAGTCATAGTCTGCCTGAGTGGACAAACCCATTGGAACACCGGCAAAATCTAAAAATGTGGTAAGGGACACTGCAGAACAGCATCTGCAGTGTCCCTCTTTTTCACTGTCAAATGAAAACCAGCTGTGAAAAACATTGTGCCAGAACAGCCGACTCGCCAGATTTTTCATCCACAGAGATTTGGAAGTTTTTGAGCTCCTTCTTGCAGGGAGTCCATTGCTGAACGCACCCCAAATAATAGCTGAGCAAAATGGCATCGGTCTTGCCTTCGCACAAAATCAATTTGTTCACAGGCGCACCTCAAATCCAAACTGCTCCCGGTTCTGGTGAACGTGCCGGCCGGACAGGACCCGGGCATAGCTGAGGGAAGAAGTCCAATCCTTTTTGAGCGTCACAACGCTGACAGGGTCCTCCTGTTCGTCCGTCCTCTCATAATCCACAATGGATAAGAACCCGTCAATCGCTTCGATGCTGTGAGAGGTGAGAAAGACCTGCACACCGAATTTGCGGCATGCGGAGGCGATAAAGCGGAAAATATCTTCAAAGTAGCGGGAGTGGATGGCTGTCTCCGCCTCGTCGATCAGCAGTACACCATTCACGGCTCTTGCGATCCCGCTGGCGATGGACAAAACCTTCTTGATGCCATCGCCGTAGCTGGACAAAGGCATTGTCCCCAGCTCCTTGTGCTTGACACATTCGATGGGGCGGTTGGTATTTTCGTTTTTCAGCAGCAGCAGATCTGTAATGCCGGGATCAAAAAGCTGTAAGATTTGTACACAGAGCTCCTTATAGGGATCATTTGTTAAGATGCGGGAAAAATTCCCGCCCATCAGATGGTCGAACGGCGCCAGATAGACCATGTTCAGAAAATGCCGGCTGGTAATGTCCCGCCCGGATACGGTGGAATATTCATGGAAGCTTACCTCCGCTTTCTCCTGGTTGTTGCCTGTGCGAACCAGCAGATTTCCCTGAAACGCCTGACATTCCGAGGGAATGGAATCCTTGAACTTACGGAAATTCTGTATCGGATAGCGGGGAATCCGTTTTTGCTCCTCCGCGTCCAACAGGATGGTTTTCACGTTGCCCTCCAGCAAACAGAGGACGTCCTCTCCTCTGCAGCGAGCCTGCAGGGACAGCATGCGTGCGGTTTCCCCCTCATTGCCGCTGTGTGGAAACAGGGTAAGCAGACTTTCATAGGCGGAAATTCCGCCGTACATGGCCAGGCTGTCCCGCATACGCGCAATGCGCAGGGTATTGGTAAAATCTCCGGGATCGCGCAGCAAAAGAAGGCTTCCAAAAAACTGGTCTTGCCGCAGTTGTTGTCGCCGACGATCAGATTGATATGGTTCAGGTGCGGAACAGATAACTGCCGGATCCCGCGGAATTGTTCGATCTTCAAACTTTCAATATGGATCGCCACAGTCACACCTCCGGATCTTCAAAGCTGACCACCAGCCGTTTCCCCAACGCGCCTGCGATTCGTTTTAATGTGGACAAGCTGGGGTGATAGTTCCCATTTTCAATTTTGCTGATGTTCGCCTGGGATATCCCCGAGCGCTGCGCCAACTGCTTCTGTGTCAGGTTAGCTGTGTGCCGGGCTGAGATCACCAAGTCTCGCACTTCCTCGTCGATATCATATTCTTCCAGCTCCAGGGTATCGTCAACCGGCGTCAAGTTTACCTTCTCAAGCGCCTGATCCAGTAATTTTTGAAAATCGCCCATGCTGCATCCCTCCGAGTTCATAATATATTACATCAAATATAATTTCAATAAGGAATATGTCGCAAAGAATATATTTTATAGGGTGAACAGGCGCAAGCCCATCAACCGTTTGCCCTAAGCGGTTGATGTGCTTCTGGCGTTGTAAAATTTCTTGTTGTTATGTGTTGATTTCTATGGTATAATGCCTTCATAGCAGTTTTTCCTTTCTGTGTGGTCTTCTGTTAGGGGTAACATTATGATGCCACAGAATCGCAAAAACTGCTATTTTTTTGATCTTTACGGTTACAAGGAGCACCTTTGTTCCGTTAGCCACCGCGCTAGCGGTTTGGTACAATGTTTGACGCAACTATCTATAGTTCCGCAAGAAAACTCTACTTACAGCCCAATGGTTGAAAGAGGGATCTTATAGGGCGATTTCATCTTGAAAAAACAGTCACTGGTGGGGAACGGTGAATTTTCAGGCGGCTTCTGGTATGACAGCGGCACCCCCCGTTAAGAAAGATTAAGATTCCTTAAAACAGCTTCAGAATGGAACCATACCGGATTTTAAGAACTGCCTGTTACACTCATCCTTGTCAGAAGCCATGACACGCTTCGGCAAAATCTCTCGACAAGGATGTGTTCTCAATGACCGTTCAGAAATCCAGACAGCGCCGGATCCGGGCAGCCGCCCTCTCCATGGCCGTAATTCTTGCGTTCTCCATGTTCACCGGCTGCAACTCACTGAAGAAGCCCGCCTCCAAGACCCCGAACTCCTCCCAGTCACAGAGCGTAAACGGCGGGAAGAAGAATTCCGGCAAGAAAGACCCCGGGAAAAAGAATCCTTCCTCCACCCCCAAGCCCAGTGAGAAGCAGCCCGCCTCCCAGGCTCCCAAGGCCAGCGAAAAGCCCTCGGCAAGCACCAACCCCAAGACCAGCACCCAACCCGACAACAAGAAGGACAGCAAAAAGGACAGCAAAAAGGACAGCACCACGCAGGACAACAGCAAGGACAACTCCGGAAAGAAAAGTGCTCCGAATCAAAAGAGCAATTCCAAAAAGAAGAGCA
>CALWXG010000041.1 GCA_944385435.1 uncultured Oscillospiraceae bacterium | reverse complement strand
TTCACCTCCATCTACATCGACCCCAGCCTCTGCCAGGGCTGTGAGGAGTGCGCCGACGTGTGCCCGGAGGAGTGCATTGAGGGCAAGGCCGGCTACATCCACATGATCGACGAGTTCGACTGCACCAAATGCGGCAAGTGCATTGAGGCCTGCGACTACGACGCCATCGTCCTCACCGCCGGCCGGGTGCCCAAGCTCCCCACCCGTCTGATCAAGTGCGGGAAGTTCAACAAGCGCTGAGCCACAGGATACACCACCGTTTCTCTATGACGAGAGTCATTTCCCAAACTATATTAACTTTTAGGAGGAAACGCACATGAAAACCATGCAGTCCGACGTCATCGTCGTGGCCGCCGGCCCCGCCGGTCTGGCCGCCGCCATCACCGCCGGCGAAAACGACCTGAAGACCATCGTCTTCGAGAAGGCCAACACCACCGGCGGCGCCGCCAACATGGGCATGGGCCCGCTGGGCATCGGCACCAAGATCCAGAAGCGGGAGTTCAAGGACCTCACCCTGGAAGAGGCCTATGACATCCACATGAAGTACACCCACTACCGCGTGGACGGCGAGCTGGTGGAGACTTACTTCGAGAAGTCCGCCGACACCATCGAGTGGCTGCAGGACATGGGCGTGGAATTTGCCGGCGCCTTCAAATACTTCACCGAGTCCGCCGCCACCTGGCACATCGTCAAGCCGGAGAACGGCGTCATTGGCCCCCGCGCCGCCGGCCCCATGGTGCGCATCATGACCGAGAAGGCCAAGGAGCTGGGCGCTGAGATCTATCTGGAGACCCCTGTGAAGAGCCTGATCATGGAGGACGGCAAGTGCGTGGGCGTGCGCGCCGTGGATAAGGACGGCGAGGAGATCGAGGCCCGGGCCAAGGCCGTTATCGTAGCCACCGGCGGCTTCGGCAACAACGCCAAGATGCTCAAGGAGGAGTTTGGTCTGGATCTGTGGCAGAACTTCTTCCCCTTCCACGTGCCCGGCACCAACGGCGAGGGTCTGAACATGATGTGGGAGGCCGGTGCTGCCAAATACGGCGCCAACATCGAGATGATCTATCAGCTCAAGGACAACCTGGATCACTTCATGCTGGACGCCTGCCTGCGTCAGCCCGCCCTGCTGGTGAACCAGCGCGGCAAGCGTTTCCTGGATGAGGGCCAGATGGGCAACACCACCTTCACCGGCAACGCCATCAACCTGCAGCCCGGCAAGTGCGCCTACTGCATCATGGACCGCAACCTCATCAAATACTACGCCAAGCACGGCCCCGACATCTTCGACATCGTCCACCCCGAGGAGTGCTTCTTCGCCTTCGAGGACGGCGTAAAGCACGCCAAGGAGACCGGCTACGACGGCTACTTCGAGGCCGACACCATCGAGGAGCTGGCCGAGCAGATGGGCATCGACCCCGATACCCTGGCCGAGACCCTGGAGGAGTACAACGAGATGTGCGAGGCCAATCTGGACCACCAGTTCCACAAGAAGCCCGCTTACCTGCGGCCCATCACCGGACGCAAGGGCGGCTTCGTGGCCGGCAAGTTCTACATCGCCGCCTACGGCACCATCGGCGGCGTGCGCACCAATAAGTACGGCGAAGTGCTGGATGCCGATCTGAACCCCATCCCCGGTCTGTACAGCGCCGGCTCCGACTGCAACACCATCTACGGCGACAGCTACAACTTCACCCTGCCCGGCAACACCATGGGCTTCGCCATCAACTCCGGCCGTATGGCCGGCGAGGCCGTGGCCGACTACGTCAACGGCTGAGCCCACGCATCCCTGCCCACACAACCTGAATGACGCACTGCGGGCCCTGAGGGAGTTCCCTCAGGGCCCGTTTTCTATGGTCTGAGTTCTGTTTTCCCGCCGCTGTACGGCAGGCTCCAGGCAAAACCTGTGCGGCTGTCCCGGATCAGGACTCTCCTCCCAAGCCTATCCGTCCCGCCTGGAGTCGTCCTCCAGAACCTGCAGGGCACATTTTACGGCGCTGGCGTATCCGAAGTAGCGCACCGGAATCTGGTTGCTCCTCACCACATTGATGATCTTGTAATAGCTCCGGTGGGCCAGGGCGTTTGCCTGAATCCACACCACGTCGGCCGCCCGGATCATATCTGCGTTCGGCCTCTGGTCCCGATGGACAAACACCACATTGGGAAGCAGCGGCTTGATCGCTTTGGTCCAGGTGTCGTGTCCGCCGAATACAACCACGCGCTTCTGGGTCATATACGGGAACTTCTCCCCCAGCGTCTCCTCTTTTTCCATGGATGCCTGCTCTTCCGCATTGACCTGCTGGAAAATCAGCTCCCTCAGCCTGGCCAGCTCATCCCGCTCCGCGGCGGCCTGGGCCTGCGCCTTCTCATATTTCTCTTTCAGGGCAGCGAGATCTTTTCGCGTCTGATACAGCTCCCTCTGATAGCCCGCATTCAGTTCCCCCTGACGCTTCAATTTCGCCTGGAGTTCCTCCACACGGTCCGCTGCCTCTCTGTCCGCATCGGGCACATCATCCGGCTCAGGGTCCGGATCGGGCCGCCATTCGGAATCCTGGGACAGGGGAACATCCATTCTGCTCTGGAACTGTACGTCCAGCGCAAAGCGGAGACAGTATTCCAGGCCCTTTGCCAGCGCCGGATCCATACCGGCCTTCACAAGGTCCTCCGCCGAATCATCCGCACGCGAGATCAACCGGGGCATCACCGCCCCGGTCAGATCGTACAGGATCTGGGGAAGGTTCATTTTCCAGTCCGGAACCGGACACTCAAACTCCTCATAAAACGGCATGCCGAGATAGTCCAGGCGGTACAGTTCTTTTTTCCGCTCGGACCAGTCAACCGGGTTCTGCAGCACCTCAAGCAGATTACTTTCCGAAGCCCAGACCGCTGTTTTTTCCTCCTCTGCCTCTTTCTCCTGTTCCGCCGTTTTTCCCTCATCCGGCTCCTCCGGATCAGGTTCCAGATTCTCGTCATAGGTATACCGCTGATCAAGCGGGCGGATATTCCAGGGAAGCTTGCGCGCCGCGGCGGACAGCACTGCCAGCGCCCCATTGTAGACCCATGGAATATCGCTGTTCTCCTCCACCAGGCAAAGGTATCCGAAACAGATCTCATAGGGATCGTCAACCTCAAAGCTCAGAAGCTGCTGCAACTCGCCCTTCGCCCCTTCTCCCAGTTCATCCGCAACCCGCTTGGCGGAATACATCTGCGCCGTGATACCGTTGCGCTGGAGTCTCACCCGCCTTTTGATCAGCGCCCCTTCTTCGCCCAGCAGTTTCATGATGCGCTTTCCCACACCCATTTTTTGATGGATCTCATCTTTCAGCACCGTCTCCACGGGGCTTCTGTCTGCTTTCGTGAAGAGTGCAAACGGCTGCGGCGGTTTCTTTGCCAGCAGGATATCCCCGGGAGTCTGCGGCAGTTTTTTGGACTGGTGCAGCTGCTCCTCAAACGCCATCTGCTGCTCGAGAACCTGCTCCATCTCCCGCTCATGGCTCAGGAATTTTCGGTAGAGCCTGGCATCACAGTCAAACAAAATGTCCTGGAATTCCCAGAATTTTTCCGTGAATCGTTTTGCGGCTCGTTGCCTCGACGCGAATGGAATCAGCGCCATCACGGAGTCGAACCGCTCCCGGGACGTCATTGTCTCCTCGTCTGCCTCAGAGACCTGATGCAAGACCGGCTTCGACCGCCTGGCGGTGACCTCATTGAGATAGCCGTGGTTGTAACAGCCGTCGGAATCCCTCGCATATATCAGCATCATCATGCTCAGAATCACGGTCTCGTCATGACAGGGGTCGAAGAAATCCGGCAGACTCAGCCGTTCGACGTTCTTCAGATTGTCCGGGAAAAAGTCGTATGCCAGCTCCAGCCTGCAGCAGGATCTGAGCTCATCCAGCATCCAGATCGCAGCCGCCAGCGTAATGCCGAAGAGTTCATCCGCTTTATCCACGGTATAGTTCGCTACACAGGCACACGCCCTGCTCCAGGCATTGATCACCTCTTCATCCGGGTAAGACGGGCCATACCTTTTTTGAATTTCGGGCAGCATCCTGTAGACGGAGTCCTTCCTCCGCTTCAGAACGCCTCCGGCAAGATGTACATTTGCGAGTTTACTCTGGCTGTATCCTCTGCTTCGGAACATCTGGACCGAATCGTCAAACGCGTCGGCGATAACCTGTTTCTCATGGTTCAACCCGGCGGTTGAAGCCGCCTTTCTCGTCTTCTTCCCCATCGTTCCATCCTTTCTCCAGGCACAGGCTGTCTTTGCCCGCATGCGCAGCAACTGCAGAACTCGCCCCTGTGTCCCCGAGCCGTCTGAATCCGGCAAATCCGATGCAATGCACACTCACGTTCCCCCGACACAGCTGCGCTGGTCCGGACACGTTCCTGGTGCAAAGCTATAAAACAGCTGTTCATATTTTAACACATTCTCCGGATTGTCACAAGATCTTTTTCTTTTTCCTGCAAATCCTGCAGAATGTTCCTGCTCTGCATCTCTTTACACTTCCGCCATCTTTGCTTCATTGACTTTCCATTCCGGGTGCGGTATAATTTAGCGAAATCATTTCCAGCTCCCTGATGCAGACCGCATCATACAAGATAGCGCCTGTGGGCGCACGGAGGTCTTATCCATGAAAGGTATCATTCTGGCCGCGGGACGCGGCACCCGGCTGTATCCCATGACCAAGCCGGTCTGCAAACCTCTCCTGCCCGTCTATGACAAGCCTCTCATCTATTACCCTCTGTCTGTACTGATGCAGGCAGGCATCGACCAGGTTCTGGTCATCGTTCCCCCCGGAGAGGAACCCACCTTTGCCGCCCTGCTGGGAGACGGCTCCCATCTGGGCATGACCATCCGCTATACCGTTCAGCCGGTGGCCCGGGGCATTGCCGACGCGCTGCTCATCGGTCGGGATTTCCTGGCCGGCGATGACGTCTGCCTGATCCTGGGGGACAACATCTTCTGGGCGCCCGATCTGGCCGACACTCTGAAGAAGGCCGCCGCAGGCAATCAGGGTGCCACCGTGTTTGGCTGCTACGTGGACGACCCCCGCCCCTTCGGCGTGGTGGAATTCGACGAGAACGGCCGGGCCATCTCCATTGAGGAAAAGCCCCAGCAGCCCAGGTCCAACTATGTGGTGCCCGGTCTCTACTTCTACCACAACGACGCACTGGATATCGCCGCCTCCCTCACCCCTTCCGCCCGGGGCGAACTGGAGATCACGGATGTGAATCTGGAGTATCTCCGCCGTGACCAGCTCCGGGTGATCCCGCTTCCGGCAGACAATTACCTCTGGATGGACGCCGGCAATGCCGACAGCCTGCTGGCCGCCGCCCAGGCCATCCATGACCTGCAGCGCTCCTCTGAACAGTATGTGGGCTGCATCGAGGAAGTGGCCCACAAGGAGGGCTGGATCTCCACCCAGCAGCTGCACAAACTGGGCAATGAGCTGAGCATGACCGCCTACGGAAAGCACCTTTTGTCCCTTTAATCCCTTGCAGCCCAAAAAAACAACAGGCCGCACAGCTGTGCGGCCTGCTTTTTTATTCCTGTTTTGCCTTGTCGTCCTCAGATCACCCGCAGACGCAGCACGCCGGTGATGGTGACGATGTGGTCCAGAATCTTCTGATCCACATTGCTGCCCACATCCACAATGGTGTAGGCATAGTCTCCCTTGGACTTGTTGGTCATATTTTCCACGTTCACACCGTCGTTGGACAGCTGGGTGGTGACGTTGGCCAGAATCGCGGGGATGTTGCGGTGAACAATGCACAGGCGCTGCACGCCGGAGCGGTCCATCACCACGTTGGGGAAGTTCACGGAGTTCTTCACGTTGCCGTTTTCCAGGAAGTCCCGCAGCTCGTCCGCCGCCATCACCGCACAGTTGTCCTCGCTCTCCGGGGTGGAGGCCCCCAGGTGGGGGAAGGGCACTACGCCCTTGGCCAGGGCCACGGTGTTGTTGGGAAAATCGGTGACATAGCGGGCAACTTTGCCGGATTCCAGGGCGGCCAGCATGGCCTCGTCGTCCACCAGTTCACCCCGGGCCAGGTTCACCACCCGCACACCGTCCTTCATCTGCGCGATGGTGTCGGCATTGATGGTGTGTTTCGTGTCCTTGGTGTAAGGCATGTGAATGGTAACATAATCCGCGGCCTTGTAAAGCTCACCGGCCTCCTTCACCACGTGGATGTGGCGGTCCAGACGCAGGGCGGAATCCACAGACAGGAAGGGATCATAGCCGTAGACCTCCATGCCCAGGGACAGGGCGATGTTGGCCACCAGGGCGCCGATGGCGCCCAGTCCCACCACGCCCAGGGTCTTGTGATACAGCTCAGGGCCCACAAACGCGGACTTCCCTTTTTCCACCACAGCGGCCACGTCGGCGCCGGCCGCAGCCTGCTCCCGCACCCAGGCGCTGCCGCCCATGATGTCCCGGGAGGCCACCAGCAGCGCGCAGATCACCAGCTCCTTCACTGCGTTGGCGTTGGCCCCGGGGGTGTTGAACACCACAATGCCCGCCTCGGAGCAGCGGTCCACCGGAATGTTATTGGTACCCGCGCCAGCCCGGGCAATGGCCCAGAGGTTGGCAGGGAACGGATAGTCATGGAGCTTGGCGGAACGGACCAGGATAGCGTCCTCGTTGGTCACGTCGTCCGCCACGTTATAGTTTTCCCGGGGCAGCTGTGCCAGCCCCTTGGGAGAAATTTTGTTCATCGTCTTGATCTGATACATTTGCAAAGTCACCTCATTGCAGCTGATATGGGTCGTTCTCTGTGTGGGGTCGCCTCAGTTGGCCTTGTCGAAGGCCCGGATAAAGTCCGTCAGCTTCTCCACGCCCTCGGTGGGCATGGCATTATAAATAGAATCCCGCATGCCGGCCCCACAAAAGGCTCTGCCTTTTGCGGGGACCCCGTTTTGCACGTTCCCGGCGGAAGTGAATTCCGCCTGTGGCAAGGTTTTGCTCCGCAAAACGCTTGTACGCGGCATCCGCCGCGCCCCGCTACGCGGGGTGGGCGGCCTGCTGGCTCAGTTGGCCTTGTCGAAGGCCCGGATGAAGTCCGCCAGCTTCTCCACGCCCTCGGTGGGCATGGCATTATAAATAGAAGCCCGCATGCCGCCCACGGAGCGGTGGCCCTTCAGGTTGACGAAGCCGGCCTCGGTGGCCTCGGCCACGAATTTGGCGTCCAGATCCTTGTCCGCGGTGCGGAACACCACATTCATGTCGGAGCGGCTGCCCTTCTCCGCCGGGCAGGTAAACAGCTTGGAGTCGTCCAGCACATCGTAGAGCAGCTGAGCCTTGGCGTGCTTGATCTTCTCCATGCCTTCCACGCCGCCCTTGCTGTCCAGCCACTCCAGCACCAGGCCCAGCATATAGATGCACCAGCAGGGCGGGGTGTTGTACATGGAGTCCTTGTCGATCATGGTCTTGTAGTTCATCATCAGCGGGGTGTAGGGCAGCTCGTGGCCCGCCAGGTCGTTGCGGACGATGGCGATGGTCACACCGGCCGGGGCCAGATTCTTCTGGGCGCCGCCGTAGATGATGCCGTATCTGGACACATCCACCACCCGGCTGAGGAAGTCGGAGGACATGTCGCACACGATGGGCACATCACCGGTGTCGGGGATATACTGCCACTCGGTGCCGTAGATGGTGTTGTTGGCGCAGTAGTGGAAGTAGCTGGCCTCCGGATCCAGCTTCAGCTGATCCTGGGTGGGGATATAGGTGTGGTTGCGGTCCTCGCTGGAGGCAGCCAGGTTGATCTGACCGTACTTCTTTGCCTCTTTGTAGGCGATATTGGAGAAGTTTCCGGTGACGGCGTAGTCCGCCTTGCCGGTCTTCCCGATCAGGTTCAGGGGCACCATGGAAAACTGGGTGGACGCCCCGCCCTGGAGAAACAGCACCGTATAGTTGTCCGGCACATGGAACAGCCGGCGGAAGTTGTTCTTGGTGTCCTGGAAAATTTTATCAAACACTTTGGATCGGTGACTCATCTCCATCACTGACATGCCTGACCCCTGATAATTGGTGATCTCGGCTCCGGCGCGGGTAAGCACTTCCAGCGGCAGCATGGAGGGGCCTGCAGAAAAATTGTATACACGATCATTGGCCATGAGTATTGTTCTCCTCTCTCAGTGTTTACGCTGTTTAACCGTTTATTGCTTTAGCGTATTGTATTCATTATATGAGCTTTGACAGGTTTTTGTCAATGACAGATGCCCTAAAAAAAGACTGCCGCTTTCAGTTTCTTTGTGGGATCTCCTAATCCTTTCCACACTTTCTATTCCCTTTTCATCGAAAGTATGTTATGCTGAACAGCAAAGGAGAGTGATCGCATGGAGTCTCTGCGCCTTACCTTCCAGGTCGCCGGCGGGGATCTGACCCACGCCGGGGAGGCCTCCTCCCAGGTCAAGCAGACGCTTCGGAAAATGGGCTATGATTCGGATACCATCCGCCGGGTGTCCGTTTGCATGTATGAAGGCGAAATCAACATGGTCATCCACGCCAACGGCGGCACCGCCACGGTGGACGTGGGGCTGGACGACATCACCATCACCCTGGCTGATGTGGGTCCAGGCATCCCCGATGTGGAGCAGGCCATGCAGGCAGGCTTCACCACGGCCGGGGATCAGGTCCGGGACCTGGGCTTCGGCGCGGGCATGGGCCTTCCCAACATGAAAAAATACAGCGATGAAATGAACATCGAGTCCACCGTGGGCGTGGGCACCACCGTCACCATGGTGGTGCGCATTCCCTGACCGGACCGGGCAAATTTCTCTCTTCCCTGGCCGGCGCGGCGCCGGCGGAAAGGCGGTTTTACTATGCGTCATTCAGTGGTTTTGGAATACCAGAAGTGCCGGGGCTGCACCACCTGCATCAAGAACTGCCCCACCGAGGCGATCCGGGTCCGCAACGGAAAGGCCACCATTCTGCCCAACCGCTGCATTGACTGCGGGACCTGCCTGCGGGTGTGCCCCCATCACGCAGTCACCTCCATTCCCGACAGCTTCAACGCCCTGCAGAACTACCAGTACACCGTGGCCGTGCCGGATCCCGCCCTGTACGGGCAGTTCCACAACCTGGACAGTCCCGAGCTGGTGTTGTCCGGCCTGCTGGAGCTGGGCTTTGACAGCGTCTACGAATCCGCCGCCGGGGCGGAGTTGCTCACCGGCTATCTGGCCAGCCGTCCGGAGGATCCGGACCGTCCGGTGCCGGAGATCTCCTCGGTGTGTCCGGCGGTGGTCCGCCTGATCCGCATCCGGTTCCCCAGCCTGCTGGGCAACATCTGCCCCCTGCTTCTCCCCACGGAGCTGGCCGCCATTCTGGCCCGGGAAAAGGCGGTGCGGGACACCGGCCTGTCCCCCCAGGAGATCGGGGTGTTCTCCATCGTCCCCTGCTCCTCTCTGGTCACCGCCGCCTCCTCCCCCGACGGGCAGATCGCCCCGGTACTGGACGGCGCCTTCGCCATCCGGGATGTCTACAAAGCGCTGCTCTCCCCCATGAAGGCGCTGGCCGGCAAATCCCTGCCCTCCCTGGCTCTGGCCGGGCGGGCGGGCACGGGCTGGGCCTTCTCCGGCGGTGAGTCCTATGCCCACCGGGCAGAACGGTATGTGGCCGTGGACGGCATTGAAAACGTCATCCGGATGCTGGAGGAAATTGAGGACGGCCGGCTGCCCGAGGCGGACTTCATCGAGCTTCGCGCCTGCACCCAGGGCTGCCTGGGCGGCTGCTTCTGCGTGGAAAACCCCTTCATCGCCCGGATGCGGATGAAACGGCTGATGGGGGAACTTCCGGAGGCCCGCAGCGTCTATCAGCCCGGTTCCCGGGTGGACGACCTGATCGCCTCCACCCAGAAGCCGGAGTACTATCCCACCTTCCAGCTGGACCCGGACCGGCGGGTGGCCATGGAGAAAATGCGGAAGATCCAGGCCCTGGAGGAGCAGCTGCCCGGCCTGCGCTGCGGCTCCTGCGGAGCACCCTCCTGCCGGGCCTTTGCCGAGGATGTGGTCATGGGCCGGGCCAGCGAGGACGACTGCATTTTCAAGGTCCGCGAGCGCATGCAGCACATGGCGGGCAAGGCGGAGGCGGACGAATATCTCCCCGCTCCCTTCCGCCGCAGGCACGCAATTCCAAAAGATCCCCCCGCTCAGGACTGAGCGCATCCAATCAGGAGGTGTATTTACATGACCGTTCAGGAGCTTGTCTCCCAACTGGAACTGACTGTCTTTCACCTGGAGGACGGCGGCCGCGCCGTCACCGGCGGCGGCTATTGCGGCGATCTGCTCAGCTGGGTCATGGGCAAAGCCCCCGCAGACGGGGTGTGGATGACCATCATGAGCAACGTCAATGTGGCGGCGGTGGCCGCCCTCACCGACCTGGCCTGCGTCATCCTCACCGAGTCCGTCGCCCCCGATGATCCCCTGCTCCGGAAGGCGGAGCTGCAGGGCATCAACCTGCTGGGCTCCTCTCTGTCCACCTATGAATGCGCGGTGAAACTGTCCGCCGCGCTGGGCGGCTGAGCCTTCTCCACCGGTGCCCCATCCCCGTCACCTCCCGCTGTCCGTCCACATTTTCTCCTTTTTATCGGAGCGTTTTCTATATGAAAGACTACCGTTTTGACTTCCACCTCCACAGCTGCCTGTCCCCCTGCGGCAGCGAGGATATGACCCCCGCCAACATCACCGCCATGTGCGCCCTGGCCGGCTACGATATCATCGCCCTCACCGACCACAACACCGTGGGCAACTGCGCCGCGTTCTGTGAGGCCGCCAAACAGTGGGATCTGCTGGCCCTGCCGGGGATGGAGCTGACGTGCGTGGAGGAGGTGCATGTGGTGTGCCTGTTTCCCGACCTGGAACACGCCATTCCCTTCGGGGACTATGTGCGCCGGCATCTGCCCCCCATGGACAACGACCCCCGCTTCTTCGGGCCCCAGCTGCTCATGGACAGCCGGGATCAGCTTCTGGGCGAGGAGACCGCCATGCTGGCAGGCGCCACCGACATCGGGATCTACGAGGTGGCAGCCCTGGTCCGGGACTACGGCGGGCTGGCCTATCCCGCCCACATCGACCGGGACTCCTTCTCCGTGCTGTCCAACCTGGGCCTGTGGGATTCGGAGATGGGTTTCTCCCTGGCGGAGATCTCCTCCCGCTGTCCTCCGGAGCTGCTCCAGCGTCCCGACCTGGCCGGACTGCGTTTTGTCACCGGCTGCGACGCCCACTACCTGGACCAGATTTCTGACCCAAAACAATCCATGAATCTGTCCGAAAAATCCATAAACGCGGTGTTTCACTGGTTAATCAATTCACAAAGTTCTGGGTAATAGCCTTTTTCTATGTGTCTCATGCACAATTTTTATGGGGATCTTAGTTCATTTTTGGGCTGAGGTCCTCTTGTTTTTCCTTGATTTGCCCCATAACTTATGTTAAAATTTGAATAAGTTTCACCTCTTTCACGCGAGAGAGAAACATTCTGGGTGGAGGAACCCACACATAGGAGGGAACGATTACATGCCAAACTGCAAGACCGCTGTTCCTTACAAGGGCACCCCGGAGCAGGAAGAAAAACTGCGCAAGGTGATCGAGGAACACAAAGGCCAGCCCGGTGCCACCATGCCGGTGCTCCAGGCCGCACAGGGGATTTTCGGCTATCTGCCGGAAGAGGTACAAATCATGGTTGCCGAGGGGCTGGATATCCCCCTGTCCGAAGTCTACGGCGTCGCCACATTCTATTCATTCTTCTCCCTGAACCCCAAGGGGAAATACCAGATTTCCGTCTGTCTGGGCACCGCCTGCTACGTCAAGGGCTCTGCCGACGTGCTCTCTGCCGTGGAGCAGAAGCTGTCCGTCACCCCCGGCGGGATCACCTCCGACGGGCTGTTCTCCCTGGACGCCTGCCGGTGCATCGGAGCCTGCGGCCTGGCTCCCGTCATGATGATCAATGACGACGTGTACGGCCGTCTCACCCCCGCCCAGGTGGGTCCCATTCTGGACAAATACATTAAAATGGGATGAAAGAGCTCTCCCTTCACATTTTAGATGTAGCTCAGAACTCCGTCTCCGCAGGAGCCTCCCGGCTGGACATCACCCTGAGAGAAGATGCCCGGGGCTGGCTCACCGTGACCATCGCCGACAATGGCCGGGGCATGAGCCCGGATTTCCTCGCCCGGGTCACCGACCCCTTCACCACCACCCGGACCACCCGCAAGGTGGGTATGGGGCTGGCGCTGTACCTGTTGGCGGCGGAGCAGACGGGAGGCCGTCTCAGCATAGACAGTGCCCAGGGACAGGGCACCACCGTAACGGCCACCTTTGACCGGAACCATCTGGATTGTCCCCCCCTGGGAGATCTGGCGGGCACCGTGGCCCTGCTGATTCAGGGCAGTCCGGAACTGGAGCTGCACTACTGCCACACCGCCCCCGGCGGGGAGGCAGAGCTGTCCACCGTGGAGCTGAAAGAAGTCCTGGGAGACGATATCTCCCTGGCCGAGCCCGAAATTTTTGCCTGGATTCAAAATTACCTGTCTGAACAGGAAGCCCAACTGGAAGGAGCTGTCCAAGAAAGATGAAAAGTCTGGAAGAACTCAGAGCCATCCGCGAGAAAATGAAGCAGCAGATGGATCTGCGCGGCCCCAACGAAGATAATATCCGTGTGGTCGTGGGCATGGCCACCTGCGGCATTGCCGCCGGCGCCCGTCCCGTCATGGCCGCGTTTTTGGATGAGATTGAAAAGCGGGGTCTGAAAAATGTCACCGTTTCCCAGACCGGCTGCATCGGCGTGTGCCGTCTGGAACCCATCGTGGAAGTATTCGTACCCGGTGAGGAAAAGGTCACCTATGTGAAGATGAAGCCCGACATGGTGCCCGCCATTGTGGAGCAGCATCTGGTCAATCACAACGTGGTCACCGATTACACCATCGGGGCTGCGGAATAAGGAGGTGGGCGCATGAATCACGTTCGCTGTCATGTGATGGTGTGCTCCGGCACCGGCTGTACCTCCTCCGAGAGTCCCAAGGTGCTGGCCGCCTTCGAGAAAGAGATCAAGGCCCACAAACTCCAGGACGAGGTGCGCATTGTCAAGACCGGCTGCTTCGGCCTGTGCTCCCAGGGCCCCATCGTGATGATCTTCCCGGAGGGCGCCTGCTACTCCAAGGTCACCGAACTGGACGTGCCCGAGATCGTCTCCGAGCACATCGTCAAGGGCCGTATCGTCACCCGTCTGCTCCACATGGAGGGAGACGAGGGCAAAACCGCCACCTCCCTGTCCGACACCCAGTTCTACAAGCACCAGCTGCGCATTGCCCTGCGCAACTGCGGCGTCATCAACCCCGAGTCCATCGACGAGTACCTGGGCGTGGACGGCTACACCGCCCTGGAGCGCATCCTCACCCAGCAGACTCCTCCCCAGGAGATCATCGACTGCCTGAAGAAGTCCGGCCTGCGCGGCCGCGGCGGCGCCGGTTTCTCCACCGGCCTGAAGTGGCAGTTCACCCACGACGCCGTCAGCGAGGACAGCGTGAAGTACGTCTGCTGCAACGCCGACGAGGGCGACCCCGGCGCCTTTATGGACCGCTCCGTGCTGGAGGGGGATCCCTTCTCCGTCCTCGAGGCCATGACCATCGCCGGCTACACCATCGGCGCCAGCCAGGGCTACATCTACGTCCGGGCGGAGTACCCCATCGCCGTCAAGCGCCTGGAGATCGCCATCGGACAGGCCCGGAAGTACGGCCTGCTGGGCAAGAACATTCTGGGCTCCGGCTTCTCCTTTGACATTGAGCTGCGCCTGGGCGCCGGCGCCTTCGTGTGCGGCGAGGAGACCGCTCTGCTGGTGTCCATCGAGGGCAAGCGGGGCGAGCCCCGGCCCCGGCCTCCCTTCCCCGCCAACAAGGGCCTGTTCGGCAAGCCCACCCTGCTGAACAACGTGGAGACCTACGCCAACATCACCTGGATCCTGAACAACGGCTGGGAGAAGTTCGCCGCCATCGGCACGGAGAAGTCCAAGGGCACCAAGGTGTTCGCTCTGGGCGGCAAGATCACCAACACCGGCCTGGTGGAGATCCCCATGGGCACCACCCTGCGCACCATCGTGGAGGACATCGGCGGCGGCTGCCCCAACGGCAAGAAGTTCAAGGCCGCCCAGACCGGCGGCCCCTCCGGCGGCTGCATTCCCGCCGAGCTCATCGATACCCCCATCGACTATGACTCCCTCACCGCCATCGGCTCCATGATGGGCTCCGGCGGCCTGATCGTCATGGACGAGGACAACTGTATGGTGGACATCGCCAAGTTCTTCCTGGAGTTCTGTGTGGACGAGTCCTGCGGCAAGTGCACCCCCTGCCGCATCGGCACCAAGCGCCTGTACGACCTGCTGTGCAAGATCACCGACGGCAAGGGCACCCTGGAGGACCTGGACACCATCGAGGAGCTGTGCTATCACCTGAAGAGCTCCGCCCTGTGCGCCCTGGGCCAATCCGCCCCCAACCCGGTGCTGTCCACCCTGCGCTACTTCCGGGATGAGTATGTGGCCCACGTGGTGGAGAAGCGCTGCCCCGCCGGCGTGTGCCGCAACCTGCTCCACTATGAGATTGATCCCGGCAAGTGCAAGGGCTGTACCCTGTGCGCCAAGAACTGCCCGGTGGGCGCCATCACCGGCGCGGTGAAGGCCCCCCATATCATCGATCAGAACAAGTGCATTAAGTGCGGCCTGTGTCAGTCCAACTGCCGCTTTGACGCCATTACCAAGCGCTGAGGGAAGGAGTGACGAACATGGAAGAAAAAATGGTCAATCTGACAATCGACAACATCCCCGTCACTGTTCCCGCGGGGACCACAGTACTGGAGGCCGCCCGTTCTGCGGGCATCAAGATCCCCTCCCTGTGTTTTCTGAAGGACGTCAACGAGATCGGCGCCTGCCGTATCTGCGTGGTGGAGGTGGAAGGCGCCCGCAGTCTGATGGCTTCCTGCGTCTATCCCGTCAGCGAGGGCATGGTAGTGCATACCAACACCCCCAAGGTCCGCCATTCCCGCCAGCTGACCCTGGAGCTCATCCTGTCCAACCACCGCATGGACTGCCTGACCTGCTCCCGCAACGCTCAGTGCGAACTGCGTCAGCTGGCTGCCGACCTGGGCATCGATGCCGTGCGCTATGCCAACGATGATCTGATGCCCCAGATTGAGGACACCGCTCTGCACCTGGTGCGGGACAACTCCAAGTGCATCCTGTGCCGCCGCTGCGTGGCCACCTGCCGCAAACTCCAGGAAGTGGGTGTCATCGGCACCAACGACCGGGGCTTCAACACCCACATCGGCTGCGCCTTTGACCGGGACCTGAGCGAAGTGGACTGCGTGTCCTGCGGACAGTGTATTGTGGCCTGTCCCACCGGTGCCCTGGCCGAAAAGGATTCCACCGCCGAGGTGCTGGCCGCCCTTCACGACCCCACCAAGCATGTGGTGGTGGGTCCCGCCCCCTCCGTCCGCGTCACCCTGGGCGAGTGCTTCGGCATGCCCGTGGGCTCCAACGTGGAGGGCAAGATGGTGTCCGCCCTGCGCCGGCTGGGCTTTGACAAGGTGTTCGATGTGGATACCGCCGCCGACTTCACCATCATGGAAGAGGGCACCGAGTTCATCCACCGGCTCCAGGAGGGCGGCACGCTGCCCCTCATCACCTCCTGCTCCCCCGGCTGGATCCGGTTCTGTGAGCAGCACTATCCCGAGTTCGTGCCCAACCTGTCCTCCTGCAAGTCTCCCCAGCAGATGTTCGGCGCCCTGGTGAAGAGCTACTACGCCGAGAAGGCAGGTATTGATCCCAAGGAT
Source organism: uncultured Oscillospiraceae bacterium (assembly GCA_944385435.1). GTDB lineage: Bacteria > Bacillota > Clostridia > Oscillospirales > Oscillospiraceae > Enterenecus. Next base: position 5,771 of record CALWXG010000041.1, on the reverse strand, counting down.
ATCTATGTGGTGTCCATCATGCCCTGTACCGCCAAGAAGTATGAGGTCAAGCGGCCGGAGCAGCGCATGGCCAACGGCTGCATGCCCGTGGACGCCTCCCTCACCACCCGGGAGCTGGCCCGGATGATCACCCAGGCCGGCATGATGTTCGACCACCTGCCCGACGGGGAGTTCGACCCCATGCTGGGCATGTCCACCGGCGCGGCTGTCATCTTCGGCGCCACCGGCGGCGTGATGGAGGCCGCCCTGCGCACGGTGGTGGCCAAGCTCACCGGCAGCGAGATGGGCCCCCTGGAGTTCACCGATGTGCGCGGCACCAAGGGCATCAAGGAGGCCAGCTATGAGCTGCCCGGCAAGACCGTCCGGGTGTGCGTGGCCTCCGGCCTGGCCAACGCCAAGATCGTGCTGGACGGAGTGCGCTCCGGCAAGCTCCACTACGACTTCATTGAGTTCATGGCCTGCCCCGGCGGCTGTGTCAACGGCGGCGGACAGCCCCTGCACCCCTCCACCGTGCGCTCCTTCACCGACCTGCGCGGTCTGCGGGCCAAGGCCCTGTACAAGCAGGACTCCGGCATGGAGTTCCGCAAGAGCCACGAGAACCCGGTGGTCCAGGAGGTCTACGCCACCTATCTGGGCGAGCCCGGCGGCCACAAGGCCCACGAGCTGCTCCACTGCACCTATGTGCCCCAGAAGCGCTACCGCACCGATACCTGAACCAGATAAAGCGCGCAACGGCGCCTCCCCTGCTGTCTCATCGGCAGGGAGGCGCCGGTTTTTTCTGTTCTATCTCCGATCCCCGGCGCATACCGTGGTGGTGAGGTGAAGTTTTATGCGAAAGAAACGGACAAGTCGCCAATTCCTCCGCTGGCTGCGCCGCAGCGCCGCCCTGTTTGTGGCCGCTGCCGCCCTGTGGCTGATCTGGCTCACCGGGGACCCCGCCCAGGCGCTCACCGGCCTGGCCGGAAGCGCCCGGCTGGCCACCGCTCTGCTGGCCATCGAGCTTGGCACCACGCCCCAGGACGGCACGCAACTGTCCGGCTGGGACCGGCTGGTGCTGGCCCAGTCCTCCCTGCTGGGCGGGCTGCTGCCGGAAGAGTCGCTGACCGCCCCGCCGGAATCCACACCATCCCAGCTCCCATCCCCTGCGCCCGCCCCCTCCGCCAGCGCCGACCCGCTGCCCGCCGTCACGCAGGAGCCGGAGGGCATCCTTCCACGCACCATGGTGGCGGGCACTTCCGCCAAATACATTACCTCCGGCAACGTATCCATCTACAACCACACCGACTATCTGCTGAACATCGAGGAGCTCATCTCCTCCGCCCCAAAGCTGACCGCAGGCGGCGACGGGCCCCAGGTGCTGATTTTCCACTCCCACGCCACCGAGGCCTATACCCCGGCGGGCACCGACGTCTACGAGGAGAGTGACAGCTACCGGACACTGAACACTCAGCAGAACATGGTCCGGGTGGGGACTGAGATGGCCAAAATCTTCGAGGACGCAGGCATTGAGGTCATCCACGATGAGACTCTGTACGACTATCCCAGCTACAACGAGGCCTACAACCGCTCCTCCCAGGGCGTGGCCCACTGGCTGGAGGAGTACCCGTCCATCCAGCTGGTGCTGGACGTCCACCGGGACGCCCTGGCCGCCAGCGACGGCACCATCTACAAGACCGTGGCCGGCACGGTGGATGACTGCGCCCAGGTGATGATGGTCATGGGCAGCGACGCCATGGGGCAGGAACACCCCAACTGGAAGGTCAACCTCTCACTGGCCACCAGCATTCAGAAGGCCCTGGCGGATAAGTGGTCCACCCTGGCCCGCCCTCTGGTTCTGCGCACCTCCCGGTTCAACCAGCACCAGTCCACCGGCGAAATCCTGCTGGAGGTGGGCACCCACGGCAACACCCTCCAGGAGGCCATCACCGCCGCCCGGCTGTTCGCCCGCACCGTCGTGGACATGATGACCGGGTAATTCCCCTGCGCCGTTCTTATAAACTGCTATGGGGCCTGCCAAAAAGTGAATTGGTTCAAATTCCCAAGTGTATATCGTCACCACGCTCGAAAAAGGATACATGCCAGAAGTGAAGAGCAGGGATATTTCAGAATCTTTGTGGCTGAATAAGTAGATATGCATACCGCTGTTAGCGTCAAGCGAAATCAACCACTCAGCGTCAGGAGAAAAACGCCAAATTGAGTCACCGACGTAAAATAGCAAACAGCCCACATAGAGTGCCAAACTTCTGTATGGGCTGTTTGTGTTGTCGTTGACAAAGCTAATCGGGCGGCTGATTTAGCCACCCGATTAGAGGTGGGGCCCTAACCGCACTTTGACCGCAAAATCACGCCATTTACTATGAGGCTGCTTTGTGGTACATTATAATTACCAAACGGTATATTTCTGATATGGAGGTGAAGAAAATGTCCTATGAACCGGGCATCCAGGGTAATAAAGAGCTGGAATTTGCCATATTCTGCATTGAGAATGTTGCCCAGCGGCTACAGGTAAATGCCGAGCAGGTTTATGCGGCGCTTACCGAAAAGAGCGATATTCTGCACAGCTACATCGTCCCGGAGTACGACATTCTTCACACCCAGAGTAAGGACTATATCGTAGATGACATCCTTCAGGTAATGCGAGAGAGAGGGGTCGCGGTATGATTTTGTACCACGGCTCCTTTCTGGAGATTCCCGCGCCGGACCTGACGCACTCCCGTCCCAATGTGGATTTCGGCTGCGGTTTTCACACCACACCGCTGTATGACCAGGCGGTGAAGTGGTGCGGGAAGTTCAAGCGCAGGGGAAAAGACGGCGTGATCTCCCGGTATCGTTTGGATGAGCCTGCGCTGGATGAATTGAAGGTGTTGCGCTTTGATGCGTACTCGGAGGACTGGCTGGATTTCATCCTGACCTGCCGCAGCGGGAAAGACACTTCGGACTATGACATTGTCGAAGGCGGCGTGGCTAACGACAAGGTCTTCAACACGGTGGAACTTTACTTTGACCAACTCATCGACAAGGCGGAAGCCATTCGGCGGCTGCGGTATGAAAAGCCAAATCTGCAGTTGTGTTTCCGCACGGACGCCGCCCTGTCTTGGCTGCACTTTGAAGGGAGCGAAATGGTATGACGGCCAACCCGATTTTGCTGCAGGAAAAGTACGCCCGGGTGGTGGAGGCCTTCGCGGAGAAGGCGGGGCTCACTCTGGACGCCGCGCTGGACTTCTTCTACCGCTCCGAAACCTATCGCCTCATCAGCGAGGGCGTGTCCGACCTGCATTGCATGAGCGATGCCTATCTGGCCGACGAACTGATGGCCGAGTATCAGAAGGAAGACAGCCTATGAATCAACATCTTGTGTCTCCGTTTTCGTGACCGCATTTTGACCGAAAAAGTCCTGGAAATCAAAATAATGGGGAGAAAATCCCTGCATCTTGATAATATGGATGGATGGATACCACCGCATATCGCAGAAGCCGCAAGCACCCTGTCGAGTGGGAATAAGTCATCGAACTATAAAATCAGCAAGCCCTTGCGTCACAGGGGCTTGCTGATTTTTTCATCGATGTCAAAGAACAATATCCGCCCAATTACTGGATAAGGTGAAGATGGAGATCACCTTTAGATGTATAATATGATTAAGGCGTCAAAAGGGCTTCTCTTGAATCAGGAGCACAGTATACTGTGTAGTTCCCTGTGTGTAAGATCGATATATTGTGCCCTGGCGAGGCTGAAATACCCTTTTGACGCTCAAATCATAATATGCTGTAATAAGTAGGCACCTATGAAAAACTTTATCCGGAAGGGAGAGAATAAAATGTGAGTATTCCGGGCTCCGTGGCACCAGTGTCCGGGGTCTTGGAAACCACCATTCCGGGAATGGAGACCATACACACGATACCTTAGAATTATGGTATGCGCCATCATGGCGTAAATAGGCAGGCATCGTGATAAAGACTTTGACCGCATGGGTACAATTTGCTATAATCCAATTAGGATTTGGAACGAGGGAGCGGTGGCGTAAATGAGCAAGCTGTCATTCAAGGCGTTTTGCATTGAGCATTACGCCGCGCATACCGGCAGGCCAAGCAATGAGGTTTATGAGGAATTTGACCGGGAGGGCCTCCTTGCCATGCTGGACAGTGACTATGATGATCTGCACGGCATGGGCCTGGAATACCTGATGCAGTTTTTTGACGATTACCTGAAGGGGGATGCGACATGATCCTTTACCATGGCGGATGCGGAGAAGCACGCAAGCCCCGCCTCATTGTCTCCGAACCGGGTCGGGATTTCGGTTTCGCGTTCTATACCACGGATATTCAAGCCCAGGCGGAGCGTTGGGCCATCCGCAAGGCGCGGGTCGAGAGCCGCAGGCACCGCAGTGCAATACTGCCAGTGGTCAGCGTCTATGAATGGGATGAAGATGCCGCCCACGGCATGGCGACCAAACGCTTTGAAGATCCGGATATGGAATGGCTGGATCTGGTGGTTCGCTGCCGGGGCGATATATCCTACCGGCACGCCTATGACATCGTTATCGGGAAGATCGCCAACGACAATGTGGGCGAGACAGTTTCCTATGTGATGCAGGGGATCATGCGCCGGGAGGATGCGGTGAAGCGGCTCCGCTTTGAGAAGATCAATAACCAAATCGCCTTCTGCACGGAGGAAGCACTGCGCACCCTTCAATTTGTGAAGAGCTACCACCCGGAGGTGACACAATGAACCACGCGACCACCAGAACGGCTATCCTGCCGGAGATCGTGGGGATGATCCAGAAAAAATATGGGCTCGGCGAAGATGACGCGTTGCGGATGTTCTACGAGTCCGCCACCGGTGCCTCCTTTGCGGATGATGAAACGGGGCTGTACGGACAGTCACCCAACTATATCTTTGGACTCTTCCTTCAGGAGCAGGGTGAGAAATAGAGGCCATAACATCTCTTCAAGAAAGGACGGACGCAGCGTGAAACAGGGGACGTGGCGCGCGGTATTTACCATTGTGCTGGATGGTCAGCAGATCGATTTTCTGGAGCTCTCCAGCATCAGCCGCACACAGATCCTGCTCCAACTCCGTGCAGGATTCACTGACGGGGAGCTGTACGAGATGGAGGAAGGCGAGAGAATGGCATCGTAATAATCATGCGCAATCGAGTAGGAGACTACCCATTAGTTGAGTAGTCGTCCTCTCACACCACCGTGCGTACCGTCCGGTACACGGCGGTTCAATCGTTTGAGTGCTGTCTACGAATTCGCTCGTACTGCGCCGGGAAGTCATAATATCCGGCCAGTGCGAGCTTTTCGTTTGTGATAGAACAGCTGAGGATTGGGCTTCCGGCAATTCTCCAGTAGCCCAGGCGGGTATTTCCCCACTGGTAAGCTTGCCATGCAGGGATGCCTAACTTCTTCAGATTCTGCACCCTGGTTTTCGGCTTCTTCCACTGTTTCCAGATGTACATACGGATTCTGCGCCGCAGCCATTCATTCCATTGCTGCATCGTTTTCTTCATGTCGGCAATGTAGAAGTACCCAATCCATCCCCGGATGAATTCCTTCACCTTTGCCATGACGATGCGTACGTTTCTGCGTAAGCGTCAAAGCAAAAGGTAGATTGAGAAAAGAGCCTGAATGTGCGAGACTATACTCGCGGGCAGAGAGCAGGAAGTCCCACACGGAGAGTGAAACTCACGGATCTGAAGCCCCGGCGTAAGGGGAACGGAAGAGAACGGGAGACTCTCGTGAGGTGCGAGAAAGTCCGACAAAGTGTGAGAG
>CALWXG010000040.1 GCA_944385435.1 uncultured Oscillospiraceae bacterium | reverse complement strand
CAAGGAGCACGTCACCGTGGCCCGGGAGTCCAAGACCCTGGCCACCATCACCTTCCAGAACTACTTCCGCCTGTACGACAAGCTCTCCGGCATGACGGGTACCGCCATGACCGAGGAGGAGGAGTTCGGACAGATCTACAGCCTGGACATTGTGGAGATCCCCACCAACCGGCCCCTGATCCGCAAGGACCAGCCGGACTATGTGTTCAAGACCAAGGCGGGCAAATACCGGGCCATTGTCCAGCAGATCAAGGAGTGCCACGCCAAGGGCCAGCCGGTGCTGGTGGGCACTGTGTCCATCGAGGTGTCCGAGCTGGTGAGCCAGATGCTCACCAAGGCGGGCATCAAGCACAATGTGCTCAACGCCAAGCACCATGAGAAGGAAGCGGAGATCGTGGCCCAGGCCGGCAAATTCGGCGCGGTCACCGTGGCCACCAACATGGCCGGCCGTGGTACCGATATCATGCTGGGCGGCAATGCGGAGTACCTGGCCAAGGCGGAGCTGCGGAAAAACGGCATGAGCGATGAGCTGCTGGCCGAGTGCGACGGCCATGCGGAGACCGAGGACCCCGAGCTGCTGGCCGCGCGGAAGGCCTTTTCCGAGGCGGAGGCCAGATTCAAGGCGGAGATCCGGGAGGAGGCGGACAAGGTCCGCGCCGCCGGCGGCCTCTACATCCTGGGCACCGAGCGCCACGAGTCCCGCCGGATTGACAACCAGCTGCGCGGCCGTGCCGGCCGTCAGGGCGACCCGGGCGAGAGCCGGTTCTTCCTGTCCCTGGAGGACGATATCCTGCGCCTGTTCGGCTCCGAGCGCATCCAGAACATGATGGAGACCCTGGGCGTGGACGAGGACACCCCCCTGGATCAGAAGATGCTGTCCAACGCCATCGAGTCCGCCCAGAAGAAGGTGGAGTCCCGGAACTTCCAGACCCGGAAGACGGTGCTGGAGTACGACGACGTGATGAACACCCAGCGTGAGGTCATCTACAAGCAGCGCCGCCAGGTGCTGGACGGCGAGGATGTCCACGGCGCCATTGAGAACATGCTCAGCACCATCATCACCCAGACCATCACCGGCCACGCCGGGGAGCAGGGCAAGCTGGATGAGGATGCGTTCAAGGTGGCCACCGCCCACCTGGCCGGCTCGGTGTTCACCCCGGGCCAGCTGCTGGACTTCCAGAAAAAGGCCCCCTCCATGGGTGCGGAGAACCTGGCTCAGGAGATGCTGGAGACGGCCCGGGCCAACTATGCCAGGCGGGAAGAGGAGATCAACACCCAGATGGCGGCTCTCATGGGCGGCACGGAGAAGGTGCCCATGCGGGAGCTGGAGCGGGTCATCCTCCTGCGGGTGGTGGACGAGTACTGGATGGACCAGATCGACGCCATGCAGGAGCTGCGTCAGGGCATCGGCCTGCGGGCCTACGGCCAGTCCGACCCGGTGGTGGAGTACAAGCGGGAAGGGTACGACATGTTTGAGCAGATGATCGCCGCCATCCAGGAGGAGACCGTCCGCCGGCTGTTCACCGTCCGGCTGAAGACCAACGAGGAGATCAAGCGGGAGCGGGTGGCCAAAGTCACCGGCGAGTCCGGCGCCTCGGACGGCACGGTGAAGAAGCAGCCGGTGAAGAAAGCGGTAAAGATCGGACGCAACGATCCCTGCCCGTGCGGTTCCGGGCTGAAGTGGAAGAAGTGCACCTGCAAAGAGTATCACCCGGACCTGCAGTGACAAGAGGAGAGAAACGGATATTTCTATGTGCGCAAAAGTCAAGATGGAGAATGGAAGCGACCGGAAGTGAAAAAAGGTGCCGGCAGGCGGAGACAGGCAAGCATGTACCGCCGGCACCGGGGAGAGAGAAGCGGACAGTCACCCACGCGGAAAGGAGCGACCAATGAAAATCATCGAGGAGACAAAGGAAGGCATCCCGTTCCTCCAGGCAGATGGAATCCGGGACGCAGGAGGTGCGGCCCATGGGTTTTCCACCCGGTTGGGCGGTGTCTCCCAGGGGATGTGGGCATCCCTGAATCTGGGCGTGAGCCGGGGGGACAACCCGGACCACGTGCGGGAAAATTACCGCCGGTTTTTCTCCGCCATCGGGGCCACCGGGGATAAGCTGGCAAAGACCAACCAGGTCCACGGCGGAAAGATCCGGGTGGTGACCGCAGCGGACTGGAAGGGCGACCCCTATGACCGGGTGGACTACGAGGCGGACGGACTGATGACGGACACCCCGGGGGTTGTGCTGCTGATCTATTCCGCCGACTGCATCCCCATCCTGCTGTACGACCCGGTGCGGCGGGTGGTGGCGGCCCTCCACGCCGGATGGCGCGGGACCGCCGCGGGTATCGCAGCCACGGCGGTTCAGCGCATGGTGGATGTGTACGACTGCAGGCCGGAGGATATCCTGGCGGCGGTGGGGCCCGGAATCGGGCCGTGCTGTTTCGAGACCCACGAGGATGTGCCCAACGCCATGATGGCCGCGGTGTCCTCAGCGGCCCTGCCCTATGTGAAGGTGCTGGAGAACGGGAAGTTCTCCCTGGACCTGAAGGGGATCAACGCCCGGCTGCTGGCCCGGACGGGGCTGTCGGAGGAGCACATCGCGGTGAGTCAGGACTGCACCGCCTGCATGGGTGAGAAGTACTGGAGCCACCGGCGCATGGGCACCAACCGGGGGTCCATGGCCGCGGCCATTCAGCTTCTATGAGACGGGCGGCTGCCGCGTTTCTGGCCCTGGTGCTGGCGGCGGGGCTGTCCGCCTGCACGGCGCAGCAGGTGCAGACCTCTGCACAGCCCACGCCGGAGCCCACGGCCAGCCAGCCGGTGCGGGAGGCGACCTTTGCCCTGGGGTATGATCCGGCGGCGTCCCTGCATCCCCTGACCAGCCAGAGCCAGATGAATCTGGATCTGGCCGGCCTGGTCTACGAGGGGCTGTATGAACTGGACCGGTCCTTCCAGGCGCAGCCGGCCCTGGCCCGGTCCGCCTCCGTCAGTGAGGACGGGCTGACCTGGACCATTACCCTGCGGTCTGGAGTGCGGTTTTCCGACGGCACGCCCCTCACGGCGGAGCATGTGGTCCAGTCGCTGAACACGGCCCGGTCCGGCACGCTGTACGCCGGGCGGCTGAGCGCAGTCACCTCGGTGAGCGCGTCGGAGGGCGCGGTGGTACTTACCCTGTCCAGCCCCAACGGGGCGCTGGACGCGCTGCTGGATATCCCCGTTGTGCTGGAGCAGGAGGGGGGGATTCCCCTGGGGACCGGGCGGTACCGGTATGTCCGGCAGGGAGACACCCTGCTGCTGGAGCTCAACGGGAACTACCAGGGTGAGGTGCCCTATGACACCATTCCCCTGCGGGCGGTGTCCGGGGCGGATGAGCGCATCGCCGCCTTTGACAGCGGCGAGGTGACGGCGGTGGTGACGGACTTTTCCTCCTCCTACGCGCTGGGCTATTCGGGAAACTATGAGACCTGTGATTTTCCCACCTCCACCATGCTGTACGTGGGGTTCCGGACCACATCCGGGGTGTGTGCCTCTGCCCAGGTGCGCCAGGCGCTGTCCATGGCCTTCGACCGGGAGAACGTGGTCACATCCCTGCTGGCCGGACATGGGGACGCGGCGTGCCTGCCCATTTCGCCCCTTCATGAAGCGTATGACCCGGCGGCGGCTGCCCTGGACCATGATCCGGAACAGGCGGCTTCGCTGCTGGCCGAGGCGGGATACACCAGGGGCGAGGACGGATTGCTCTACCGGGGCCGCACCCCGGTGCAGCTCACCCTGATCGTGAACAATGACAGCACCGTCAAGCAGACGGTGGCGGATGAACTGGCCCGGTGCCTTGGAGAGCTGGGAATCACAGTGACGGTGGACAAGCTGCCCTGGGAGCAGTATCTCAGCGCCCTGACGGCGGGCCGGTGGGACCTCTATCTGGGAGAAGTGCGCATGACCGCCGACTTCGATCCCACGGCGCTGCTGACGGGCAGCCTGAATTACGCGGGCTTTGTCAGTCAGACCATGCCCGGACTGGTCAGCGCCTGGCGCGCGGCCCGGGGGGAGGAGAGAGACCGGGCGGCGCAGCAGCTGTGGCAGGAGTTCAGCCGGCAGGTGCCGTTTGCGCCTTTGTGCTTTAAACGGGGATCCATGCTGATCCGGTGGGGAATGGTCGGCAATGTCCTGCCCACCCAGGCAGATCCGTTCTGGAATATGGAGCAGTGGCAGATCACGCAGTGAGACATAGAACAGGCCCGCAGGGCGGGTATCATGAATTGGGTTCCCCGGCGCCGAAGGAACGGTCCGGGAGAGAAAAAGGGAGAGGTCAGGGAATGAGCCAAGTATTTCGATGCTATGTGGAAAAGCGGCCGGGGTTTGACGTGGAGGCGGAAAAGGTCCTGCGGGAGCTGCGGGATCAGCTGGGCATCGCCGGGCTGACCGGTCTGCGGCTGTTCAACCGCTACGATGTGGAGGGGGTGGACGAGGCGGTCTATCAGGCGGCCAAGACTACGGTGTTCTCCGAGCCCCAGTGCGACGAGATCTATGACGAGGGTTTGCCTGTCCTGGAGGAAGACACTACCCTGCTGGCGGTGGAGGCCTTGCCGGGGCAGTACGACCAGCGGGCGGACTCCTGCGCCCAGTGTATAATGCTGCTGGCCGGGGTGGCCAAGCCCGCAGTGACCAATGCACGGGTATATGCGATGGCCGGAAGCTTGAGCCAGGGGGATCTGGACAGGATCCGGGGCTACCTCATCAACCCGGTGGAGTGCCGCCAGGCATCCATGGACAAGCCGGCTACCCTGGCCCGGAGCTATGACGCCCCGGACCATGTGGCAACCCTTACCGGCTTTACCCGGATGGATGAGGCGGGGCTGGAGAAACTGCTGGGCGACTACGGCCTGGCCATGGATCTGGCGGATCTGAAGTTTCTCCAGGCCTATTTCCGGGACGAGGAGAAGCGGGATCCCACCATTACTGAGGTGCGGGTAGTGGATACCTACTGGTCCGATCACTGCCGGCACACTACCTTCTCCACCCACATCAACTCTGTGGAGATCCTGGATCAGAAGGTGGCAGAATCCTACCGCCGCTACCTGGACGCCCGGGTGGAGGTGTACGGCAAGGAGAAAGCCAGCGTTCGGCCCCAGACGCTGATGGATATTGCCACCATCGGCGCCAAGACCCTGAAGAAGCGGGGATTGCTGACCAACCTGGACGAGAGCGAGGAGATCAACGCCTGTTCCATCCGGGTGAAGGCGGCGGTGGACGGCGAGGAGCAGGACTGGCTGCTCATGTTCAAAAATGAGACCCACAACCACCCCACGGAGATCGAGCCCTTCGGCGGCGCGGCCACCTGCATCGGCGGCTGTATCCGGGACCCCCTGTCCGGGCGGGCCTATGTGTATCAGGCCATGCGCATCACCGGCTGCGGCGACCCCCGGGTGCCCATGAACCGGACGCTGGAGGGCAAGCTGCCCCAGCGCAAGCTGGCCCAGACCGCGGCGGCGGGCTATTCCTCCTACGGCAACCAGATCGGCCTGGCCACCGGGCTGGTGGATGAGGTGTATCACGAGGGCTACATCGCCAAGCACCTGGAGGTGGGTGCGGTGGTGGGCGCCGCGCCGGAGGCCAACGTGGTCCGGGAGCGCCCCGCCCCCGGCGACGTGGTGATCCTGCTGGGCGGCCGCACCGGCCGGGACGGCATCGGCGGCGCCACCGGCTCCTCCAAGAGCCACAACAAGGCGTCCCTCACCACCATGGCCAGCGAGGTGCAGAAGGGCAACGCCCCGGAGGAGCGCAAGCTCCAGCGGCTGTTCCGCAATCCGGCGGTGACCCGGCTCATCAAGCGGTGCAACGACTTCGGCGCCGGCGGCGTCAGTGTGGCCATCGGCGAGCTGGCCGACGGGCTGAAGATTGACCTGGACGCCGTGCGCAAGAAATACGACGGTCTGGACGGTACGGAGCTGGCCATCTCCGAGTCCCAGGAGCGCATGGCAGTGGTGGTGGCCCCGGAGGACGAGGCGGCCTTCATCGCCGCGGCCCAGGGGGAGAACCTGGAGGCCTATCGGGTGGCCCAGGTTACCCAGAGCCCCCGGATGGTGATGACCTGGAAGGGACAGACCATTGCGGACCTGTCCCGGGCGTTTTTGAATACCAACGGCGCAGTGAAGCACACCGACGTGTTTGTCCCCGCCCGGAAGGGGAAACTTCCCGCGCCCTTTGCCGATCTGCGCAGCGTGGCGGGCAGCCTGAAATGCGGCTCCCGGCGGGGCCTCACCGAGCGGTTTGACGGCTCCATCGGCGCGGCCAGCGTGCTCATGCCCTACGGCGGCGCCACCCAGCGCACCCCGGCCCAGTCCATGGCGGCGGTGTTCCCGGTGGAGCCCGGCAAGGTGACGGAGGCCTGCTCGGTGATGAGCTGGGGCTTCGACCCGGACTGGATGTCCGCCGATCCCTACGGCGGGGCCAGCGCCAGCGTGGTGCTGTCCATGGCCAAACTGACGGCGGCGGGCTGTGATCCGGATGCGGCCTACCTCACCTTCCAGGAGTATTTTGAGAAGCTGCGGGAGGAGCCCGGGCGCTGGGGCAAGCCCTTCCAGGCGCTGCTGGGCGCCCTGGACGCCCAGCTGGGACTGGGTGCGGCGGCCATCGGCGGCAAGGATTCCATGTCCGGCTCCTTCCTGGACCTGGACGTGCCCCCCACGCTGATCTCCTTTGCGGTGGCGCCCGCCCTGGCGGGCCAGGTGCTCTCGCCGGAATTCAAGGCCCCGGAGCATCCGGTGTACCTGTTCCCGGTGAGCCGCGTGGACGACTACGCCGGCATGAAGAAGGCCTGGAACTGCTTCCACCGACTGGCCCGGGCGGGCAAGGTGTCTGCGGCCTGGGCAGTGGAGGCCGGCGGCGTGGCCGAGGGTGTGATGAAGATGGCCTTCGGCAACGGCATCGGCTTTGCCGCAGACGCCGGCGTGCAGGCGCCCTGGTACGGCCACATGCCCGGCGCCATTGTGGCGGAACTGACCGAAGAGGTCTATGACTGCGCCGCAGTGCGCATCGGTGTGACCACCCGGGAGCCGAACGTGGTCATCGGCGCGGACAGCGCCGGGGTGGAAGAGCTGCGGAAGTTGTGGGAGGGCGTGCTGGAGGAGGTCTATCCCGTGGACCCGGGCACCAGCCCGGACCCCGTGCCCCTCATCTCCTATGACCGGCGTTCCCCCGCGGTGTTCTGCGGGGAAATCGCCCGGCCCCACGCGGTGATTCCCGTCTTCCCCGGCACCAACTGTGAATACGACACCGCCTCCTCCTGCCTGAAGGCGGGCATCGAGCCGGAGATCGTGGTGATCCGCAACCTCAGTCCGGAGGATCTGGCCCAGTCCGCCGATGCCCTGGCCGGCGCCATTGCCCGCAGCCAGATGATCGTGCTCCCCGGCGGCTTCTCCGGCGGCGACGAGCCGGACGGCTCGGCCAAGTTCATCGTGTCCTTCCTGCGCAATCCCAAGCTGACGGACGCTGTGCATGAACTGCTGAAAAACCGGGACGGGCTGATGCTGGGCATCTGCAACGGCTTCCAGGCCCTGGTGAAGCTGGGCCTGGTGCCCTATGGGGAGATCCGGCCCGCCACCCAGGACAGCCCCACCCTCACCTTCAACCTCATCGGCCGGCATCAGAGCCGGTACGTCACCACCCGGGTGGCCTCGGTGCGCTCCCCCTGGATGCTGCTCAGCCACGTGGGAGATCTGCACTCCATTGCCATCTCCCACGGAGAGGGCCGGTTTGTGGCCCCCCAGGGCGTGGTGGACGAGCTCATCGCCAATGGGCAGGTGGCCACCCAATACGTGAATCCGGCCAACGGCCTGCCCGACATGGGCATCGACTGCAACCCCAACGGCTCCGTGGCCTGCATTGAGGGAATCTTCTCCCCGGATGGCCGGGTGTTCGGCAAAATGGGTCACACCGAGCGCAGCGGGGTGCACATTGCGAAAAACATCCCCGGAGACAAGCTCCAGCCCATCTTTGAGTCCGGCGCGCTGTATTTCCGATAAGAACCCAGTTCCAGCCCCTCCCCCCAGCGGGAGGGGCTGTTTTCATAGGGGGCTGGCAGAAAATCACAGAAAGACTTGCCAACGGGAAATAAGCAAAAAAGTACTGAAAATTGCGGGGGGGGGGCTAAAAGCGGCGTTTTACGAAGAAATTACACGGGATTTTCTGAAAGCTTCTTTCGGGATCCGCCGCTTTCCGGTATACTGCATCGTGCATCAGATGTGCAGTAAAAACAGAAAGGAAGATCTCTACATGTCACGACTGCGTATGCGTGTGCTGAGCTTTGCACTTGCCCTGACGCTGGCCGTCTCCGGAACCGTGTCCTCCGCGTTCGCCTTCTATGATGATCTGGGCCCCTATGCCGAGAGCATTGAGGCGCTGGCGGACCGGGGTGTTGTCATCGGAGATGAGACTGGCGACTTCAATGCCGAGCAGCCCCTGACCAGAGGGGCCGGCGCCACCATGCTGTACCGCGCGTTCTACCTGGTCCCCGTGTTCCCCATGGAAGCCCCCGCCCCTGTGGCGGACGAGGACGGCAATCTCCCCGATCCTGTCACCAAGGAGTTCTACTCCACCTCCACCACCGTGGCCACTCTGGACGCGGCGCTGATGCCTGCTGCCCCGGACGCCGAGGGCGCCTGGTATGAGACCGAGGCCAACACCGTGCTGGAGGCCCGGCTGATGGATCAGATCGACGGCCAGTTCCAGGGCAACCTGAGCATGACCCGGGAACAGTTTGCCCTGGCGGTGATGAAGGCCGTGTACGGCGCGGACAAGGAGATGGACTTCCTGGCCGAGGGACTGGCTGACGGCCTGCTGCCCGACGACCTGACGCTGGACGACACGGCCATGACCCGGGGCGAGGCCGCCTATGTGCTGGACACCGCCATCCAGGACCTGACCATTGTCACCACCATGTCCACCTCTGACATCCACGGCCACATGACCTCTTACACTCCCTCCGGCTCCAGCATCGCGGTGGGCGGCTCCGCCCGGGCTGCCTGGCTGTTCCAGCAGGCCAAGGCTCTCAATCCCAACACCCTGATCCTGGACGGCGGCGACTCCCCCTACAACACCGACCTGGCCAACATCTCCATGGGCAAGTCCAGCGTGGACGTAATGAATGCCCAGGGCTATGACGCCACTGTGCTGGGCAACCACGACTTCGACTACTCCTTCGACAACCTGCTCTCCCTGGCAGACCGGGCCGACTATGCTGTGCTGTCCGCCAACACCTACTGGAAGGACGGCAGCTATCCGGAGCAGTTCGAGCCCTACATTGTGAAGGAAGTGGGTGGCCTGGACGTGGCCATCGTGGGCCTGACCGACGACGGCAGCAAGGCAACCACCCACTTCTCCAACACCCAGGACATCGAGTTCCACGACCAGTGGGAGGTGGGTCAGGAAGTGGTGGCCCAGGCCAATGAGGAGGCCGACCTGGTGATCATGCTGGCCCACCTCCACGGGGCCAACAACGAGGTGCCTACCCGCATCCACGGCATCGACATGGAGATCGGCGGCGGCAACGACACCTTCGGGCGTCCGCTGAACATCGAGGATACCATCGTGGTCAACCCCGGCGGTGTGGGCACCTGCGTCAACCAGACCAATCTGAATGTGAAGGACGGCGAGCTGCTGGGCTACACCTTCAACCAGATTATCCTCTCCTCCGACGTGCCTGAAGACCCTGAGGTCAACGCCATCATTGCGGAATATCAGGCCGATCTGGACGCCCAGATGGATGAAGTCATCGGCCAGTGCGCCGTGGACGTGGCCTGGTCCAGTCCCCTGGTGCGCACCCAGGAGAGCCCTCTGGGCAACCTGGCCGCCGACGCGCTGCGGGACTACTGTGATGCCGACATCGCCATCCAGAACGGCGGCGGCATCCGGGCCGGCCTCACTGCCGGCGATGTGACCGTGGGCGACGTGTTTGCCATGCTGCCCTTCGACAACAAGGTCACCCTTATCGAGGTTACCGGCCAGACCGTGTGGGACGCCCTGGAGAATGGCGTCAGCGGTTATCCTGAGACCTACGGCCAGTTCCCCCAGGTCTCCGGCATCCACTACACCTTTGACGGCTCCAAGCCCGCCGGGGAGCGTATTGTGTCCGTCACCCTGCCCGACGGCACTCCCCTGGATATGGACGCCTGGTACACCCTGGCCTGCAACGACTTCATGTGCGGCGGCGGCGATGGCTACACCATGTTCAACGTGCTGAACCCCGATGGCGAGAGCAGCAACAGTGAGACCGCCGTGCAGGAGCTGCCCGGCTGCAAGCTGGTCTACCGCACCAACGATTACTACCGCACGGTCATCTCCCAGTACATTCAGGAGCAGGGCACCATCAATCCTCAGCTGGAGGGCCGCATTACCATTCTGAATCCTCAGGACAGCGCTTCCACCCTGGGCTGAGGGATAGATTCCGTTCGCTTTCTTCACATACCCCTTCTTCTTCAGGACCCGGATGCCAGCGGCATCCGGGTCCTGAGCCATTGCGGGCCGCCACGTTCCAACCGGTGAATTCTGTGCCCCTGCCGTTCGCGGACGGTTGCAATTGTGCCGGCCGGCGTTATATAATAAGACTCATCCGCGTCGTGAGAGAACCGGCGCCGAGGAGGAGAGACGTATGGAGTTAAAGCAATGTCTGGGCCGGCGGGTCCTGCTGCTGGACGGGGCGACGGGAACCCAGCTCCAGGCGAAAGGGCTGCAGTCCGGGGAGTGCCCGGAGCGGTGGAATGTGGAGCGCCGCCAGGAGATGATCGGAATCCACCGGGCCTATTACGAGGCGGGGGCGGACCTGGTCCTGGCCAACACCTTTGGAGCCAATCGGCTGAAGCTGCGCAACTGCCCCTATTCGGTGAGCCAGGTGGTGACCGCGGCGCTGGAGAATCTGCGGGAAGCCCGGGATCAGGCCGGCCACGGCTGGCTGGGGCTGGACGTGGGCCCCACCGGCCAGCTGATGGCCCCCATGGGGGAGCTGGACTTCGACCAGGCGGTGGAGGCCTTTTCCGAGGTGATCCGGGCGGGCGCCGACGCCGGCGCCGATGCGGTGGTCATCGAGACCATGACAGACCTCTATGAACTCAAGGCAGCAGTGCTGGCCGCCCGGACGTGCTGCAGCCTGCCGGTGCTGGCCACCATGGCCTTTGACGAAAACGGCCGGCTGCTCACAGGCGGGGACTGCGCCGCGCTGGTCTCCCTTCTGGAGGGGCTGGGCGTGGACGCGCTGGGGCTCAACTGCGGCGCCGGGCCCCTTCAGCTGCAGGCCACGGTGGAGCGGCTGCTGGAGCTGGCATCCGTGCCGGTGGTGTTCAAGCCCAATGCCGGGCTGCCCCATGTGGAGCCGGACGGTGCGGTCCGGTATGACATTGACGCGGACACCTTTGCCCGGTCGGTGGCGGAGATGGTGCAGCGGGGCGTGTGGGTGGCGGGAGGCTGCTGCGGCACCACGCCGGAGCACATTGCCAGGCTCCGCGCCGCCTGCCAGGGGGTGGAGCCGAAGACGGTGACGCCCAAATCCCAGGTGCTGATCTCCTCGGGCTCCCGGGCCCTGAATGTGGCGCAGCTGGACCTGGACGCGCTGGAGCCGATTGCCGTGCCGGAGGACGGGGACGATCTGCTGGACGAAGTGTTCGACCGGCAGGATGAGGAGGAGCCCCTGCTCCGCCTGGATTTTTCCCACGGCGGGCTGACGCCGCTGGAGGCGGTGGAGGCGGTGCAGGAGGTGTCCCGTCTGCCCCTGTGGCTGGAGGGCGCCCGGGCGGACGCGCTGGAGCCCGCCCTGCGGCGGGTCAACGGAAAGGCCATGGTCACCGTGGCCGGAGAAGATGGGCAGCTGCTGGAGCTGCTGTGCCGGTACGGCGGGGTGGCCTATGACCCGGCAGACGGCGCAGTGCGCTCCTGCCGCAGGGCATAACGAGGAGAAAACGGAACCGAATACGAGCATGGGGCAAACGGCTGCCGGAGGATCCCGCAACGGGGTTCTCCGGCAGCTGTTCTCTTTGCAGCGGCCGGATTTCGGCCGCAGGTGGGTGTCCGGCAGCCGGACCGGAGGGCCTGCGGCCAACCAGAGACAAAAGAAACCATCCCCTGCACTGGTGCCGGAATGCTCCTTCGGTATAATGGAAATGAATGAATACGGAGGTGGAGAAACGGTGAAATACGGGCATTTTGACAATGAGCGCCGGGAATATGTCATAGATCGGGTGGATGTACCGGTGTCCTGGACGAACTATCTTGGAGTGGAGGATCTGTGCGCGGTGGTCAACCACACGGCGGGCGGCTATGTCTTTTACCGGAGTCCGGAACATGGGCGGGTGACCCGGTTCCGGCCCAACGGGGTGCCCATGGACCGGCCGGGGCAGTACATCTACGTGCGGGACGAGGACACAGGAGAGTACTGGACCATCTCCTGGCAGCCCTGCGGCGGGGATCTGGCGGGCTACCGCTGCCGCCACGGGCTGAGCTATTCGGTGTACGAGTGCAGCCGGAACGGGGTATTTGCCTCCCAGACCCTGTTTATCCCCCGGGGGGAGCGGACGGAACTGTGGGATGTGAAGGTGGAAAATTGTTCGGACCGGCAGCGGAGGCTGAGCCTGTGGTCCTATGTGGAGTTCTCCTTCCATCAGATCCCCCTGGACAATCAGAATTTCCAGATGTCCCTGTACTGTTCCGGCAGCGACTGTACCGACGGCATCATCGATTGTGAGCTGTTCTACGAACAGGATCACCACTTCCTGACCTCCGGCTTTGTCCCGGACGGTTTTGACTGTCTGCGGGATCGCTTCCTGGGCCCCTACCGCACGGAGCGCAATCCGCTGGCGGTGGAGGAGGGGCGAACCTATTCCTCCTGTGAAAAAGGGGGCAACCACTGCGGCGTGCTGCGCAAGCACCTGACCCTGGCCCCGGGGGAGCGGGCGCGCCTGGTATGGATGCTGGGCGTGGGCGGCCGGGAGGAGGCTGTGCGGGTCCGGGAGAAGTACCGGGACCCGGCTGCAGTGGACCGGGCCTTTTCCGGGCTGAGGGCTTTCTGGAACGACAAGCTGGGCCGGCTCCAGGCGGCCACACCCGACCGGGACATGAACACCATGCTGAACATCTGGAACCTGTATCAGAGTGAGGTCAACGTCATGTTTTCCCGGTTTGCCTCTTTCATCGAGGTGGGAGGTCGCACAGGCCTGGGCTACCGGGACACGGCCCAGGACGCCATGTGCATTCCCCACTCCAATCCGGAGGGCTGCCGCCGGCGCATCCTGCAGCTGATGCAGGGGCTCACCAGCCAGGGCTACGGCCTGCATCTGTTCGACCCGGCCTGGTTTGACCCCCGGCGGCCGGAGCCCGCCTATCAGTCTCCCACCGTCATTCCCGCCCCGCCCCGGGAAAGCATCGTCCACGGCCTGGAGGACGCCTGCGCCGACGACGCGCTGTGGCTGGTGGCGGCGGTGGCGGAATTCGTCCGGGAGACCGGGGAGCTGGACTTCTGCAGACAGACGGCGGGCTACGCCGATGGCGGTGCGGATACCATCTATGAGCATCTCAAGCGGATCCTGGACTTCTCCGCCCAGCAGGTGGGGCCCCACGGCATCTGCAAGGGGCTGCGGGCGGACTGGAACGACTGCCTGAACCTGGGAGGCGGAGAGAGCGCCATGGTGTCCTTCCTCCACGTCTGGGCGCTGGGACACTTCGTCGGCCTGGCCCGCGCCCTGGGACAGGAGGGGGATGCGGCCCGCTATGAGGCCCTGCGGCAGCAGGTCATACGCATCTGCAACCGGGAGCTGTGGGACGGGGAGTGGTATCTCCGGGGAATCACCGCCGACGGGCGGAAAATCGGGACCCGCACAGACCGGGAGGGCCGGATCCATCTGGAGAGCAATGTGTGGGCGGTGCTGTCCGGGGCGGCGGAGAAGACCCGGGGCCGCATGGCCATGGATGCGGTGGACCGGGCGCTCTACACCCCCTGGGGGCTGCGGCTCAACGCCCCCAGCTACACCGTTCCGGACGACGCCATCGGCTTTGTCACCCGGGTGTATCCCGGGGTGAAGGAAAACGGCTCCATCTTCTCCCACCCCAATCCCTGGGCCTGGTGTGCCGAGGCGGTTTTGGGCAGGGGGAGCCGGGCCATGAAATTCTATCGCGCCCTGTGTCCCGCCGCCCAGAACGACAAGATCGAGATCCGGCAGAGCGAGCCCTACTCCTACTGCCAGTTTATCCTGGGCCCGGACCACACTGCGTTCGGCCGGGCCCGGCACCCCTTCATGACCGGCTCCGGAGGGTGGAGCTACTATGCTGCCACCCGCTTCCTGCTGGGGATCCGCCCGGACTTTGACGGCCTGCGGCTGGATCCCTGTATCCCGGCACAGTGGCCGGGCTTTACCGCCGTGCGGCGGTGGCGGGGCGCGGAATACCGCATCCGGGTGGAGAATCCGGACGGGGTGGAACAGGGCGTGGCGGAGCTGCGGTGCAACGGCAAACGGTATTTTGACGCCGTGCCGGTCTGTCCGGCGGGCAGTGTCAACGAAGTTTATGTCCGTATGGGAAGGAGTGAAACGATGTGAAGATCCGATTCGGGACCGGCGGCTGGCGGGAGATCATCGGGGACGGCTTCACCCGGAAGAATGTGGAGGCCCTGACGGCGGCGCTGGCCCAGACCGCCCGGGAGGAGGCGAACGGCCAGGCCGGGGTTGCTGTGGGCTATGACCGGCGCTTCTTGTCCCGGGAGGCGGCCCAGTGGGCGGCCCAGGTGCTGGCAGGCGCCGGAGTGCCCTGCCTGTTCATCGACCAGGCCGCACCCACGCCGCTGGTGATGTTTTCCGTGCGTCACTATGGCCTGACCTGCGGCATGGCGGTCACGGCCAGCCACAACCCGGCCATTTACAACGGAATCAAGGTATTCACCCAGGACGGCCGGGATGCCCCGGAGGAGGTGACGAACGCCCTGGAGGAGCGCATCGACGCCCTGGCGGGGCGGGAAATCCCCGTTGTTCCATTTGAAGAGGGGGTGCGCCGCGGCCTCATCCGCATCCTCACACCCATGAACGACTATGTGGATGCCATCATCCGCTCGGTGGATATGGATGCCATCCGGGCCCAGGGCCTGCGGGTGGCCCTGGACCCCATGTACGGAGTGTCCAAGACCGCGCTGCAGACCATTCTGATCACGGCCCGGTGCAATGTGGACGTGATCCACGAGCGGCGGGATGCCCTGTTCGGCGGGCGGCTTCCCTCCCCCAACGTGCACACCCTCAACCGCCTGAGGGCCTATGTGGAAGAACACCGCTGCGACATCGGCATCGCCACCGATGGGGACGCAGACCGGCTGGGCGTCATCGACGACCGGGGGGAGTTCCTCCACCCCAACAAGATTCTGGTGCTGTTGTACTACTATCTGCTCCGGTACCGGGGCTGGAGGGGGGATGCGGTGCGCAATCTGGCCACCACCCACCTGCTGGACGCCATTGCCGCCGACTTCGGCATGCGGTGTCATGAGGTTCCGGTGGGCTTCAAGCATATCTCCGCCAAAATGGCCCAGACAGGGGCGATCATCGGCGGGGAGAGTTCCGGCGGCCTCACCGTCCGGGGGCACATCCACGGCAAAGACGGGATCTATGCGGGCACCCTGCTGGTGGAGATGATTGCCGTCACCGGCAAGAAACTGTCTCAGCTCTACCAGGAGATCTGCCGGCGGTACGGCACGTATGAGATGGAGGAGCGGGACTACCGCTTCTCACCGCAGGAAAAAGCCCGCATCAGCCGCCTGCTCTTTGAGGAGAAAAAGCTGCCGAGCCTGGACGTGGAGGTGGACTATGTCAGCTACGCGGACGGGTGCAAGCTCTATTTCCGGGACGGCGGCTGGCTCATCTGCCGCTTTTCCGGCACAGAGCCTCTGCTGCGGGTATTCTGCGAAATGGACACTGCGGCCAGGGCCAAAGGCATCCTCACAGCGGTGGAGGACTTCCTGGGGCTTGCTCCGGCGGGAATGTGACCCGCCCTTCCCCCTGCCGGGAAACTGTGATATGCTGGGGGAAAATGTCCGGAGGTGGATGGAGTGAGGGCGAATCGGAAACATACGGTATCCCTGCGCCGGCAGATTGTGCTCATCGTGCTGCTCTGCTGGCTGATTCCGGTGGTGATGCTGCTGACCATGATGGTGTGGTATCTGGGCGGCGCGGTAGGACACAGGGCGGAGGAAGACCTGTCCCGTCAGCTCCAGGTCCACCTGCAGATGTGCGCAGACCGGCTGGACAGCGCGGTGGAGGCCTCCCGTCTGGCCTCCTATGACACCACCATCCGGGAGGCCTGGAATGGCTACTGCCAGGACGGCAATTACGCTGCGCTCTATCGGGAGACCCGGGGATTCCTCAACCGCCAGTACCAATCGGACAGCCGGTTCCGCTATGGCGTGTTCTGGTTCAGCCAGGACCCGGAGGGCATGCAGCTGACGGTGATCAACAGCAGCCTGGGGGGAATGTACCACCAGGTCAGTACGTGGTGGGACCGGGATTTTGCGGACGCCCGGGCGCTGGCAGCCGGGCTGGACACGGCGGTGGGATTTCTGGAGCGGGAGGGCAGGCTGTACCTGGTGCGCAACCTGATGGATTCCGGCTATCATCCCATCGGGGTGCTTGTCCTGGCCCTGAACCAGCCCTACTATTTCGACGACCTGTCTGCCCTGGGCTGGGCCTCTCCCATGGAGCTCACCCTGGGAGAGGGGACCCGGCTGACGGTGCGGGGCGGGGAGCCCATTACCCGGTCCTACGGGGTACTCAGCCAGCAGGTGGAGGGGAACGGCTATCAGCTCTCGGCCCGGACCGCGCTGGTCTACCAGGTGCTGCTGGCCCCGATGAGGGCCTATCAGGCGGCCCTGGGGGTAATGCTGGCCCTGCTGCTGCCCCTGATCTGGTTCGTGCTGGCCTTTTTCCGCCGGAAGATCTCCCAACCCATGGAAGTGCTGCTGGTGGGGGCGCGGGCGATTGAGGGCGGACAGCTGGGGTATCAGGTGGAGGTGCGGGCGGACACGCAGGAGTTCCGCTATCTGATGGACTCCTTCAACCGCATGTCCGGCCAGCTCCAGAGCCAGTTCGACCGCCTCTACCGGGAGGAAATCGCCCTGCGGGACGCCCGCATCAAGGCGCTCCAGGCCCACATCAACCCCCATTTTCTGAACAACACCCTGGAGATCCTCAACTGGGAGGCCCGGATGGGGGCCAATGACCGGGTCTCCCGGATGATTGAGGCACTCTCCACGGTGCTGGACGCAGCCCTGGACCGGCACAAGAGTCCGGAGGTGCCTCTGGCCGAGGAAATGCAGTATGTAAATGCCTATCTCTATATCATCACCCAGCGCTTCGGCAGCCGCCTGCGGGTCTCAATGGACTTGCCGGAGGACGTGATGGGCTGCCTGGTGCCCCGGCTCATCCTGCAGCCGGTGATCGAAAACGCGGTGGAACATGGCATACGGCCTGCCGGGCAGGGAGAAGTGGGGCTCCGGGCCATGCGGGAAGGAGCCTTTCTGATCCTGGAGGTGACCAACAACGGGGGACTTAGCCCGCAGGACGAGGAGCACATTGCCCGGCTGCTGGCCCCCAATTATGACGCCAGCCAGGAGAGCTCGGGCAATATCGGCATCGCCAATGTGAATCTGCGCCTGAGGATCCTCTACGGACCGGAGTGCGGGCTGCGCATCGTCCGGGGCGAGGGAACCCTGGTGAAGGCCCGGCTGACCATCGCCCTGCCGGGCGAATGAGCGCCGATGGCCGGTTTCGGCAATGAGATACAACAAATAGCAACCGGGGCTATTCGTTCCCGCAGAAAATGGGTGTATGATTATCTTGCACAAGAAAGATGCGGGATATACACGTGAATTTAGGGAGGTTATACTATGAACAGAACACGCATGTTTTCCATCGCCCTGGCCTGCGCCCTGCTGATTTCCCTGCTGGCCGGATGCGCCGGCACAGGTACCAAGCACTCCAAGGCGCCGGGCGGGAGTACCGGATCCCAGAGCCCCGCCAAAAAGGTGGAGCTCACGGTGGTCACCTCCTACGGCGGAGACGACGGGAACCGCAAGAATTATGAAGATGCCGTAAAAGCCTTTGAGGCGGCCACCGGCAACACCGTTCTGGATGCCTGCGCCACCTCCAACGAGGAGTGGAAGGCCAAGGTACTTACAGACTTCGAGACAGGCACCGAGCCCGACGTGCTGTTCTTCTTCACCAACGCGGACGCCGAACCCTTTATCCAGGCGGGTAAGGTGGTGGATATTGCCACCATCCGGAGTGAGTATCCGGAGTACGGGGCCAACATGAAGGACTCCATGTTCGCCGTGGCCGCGGATGGGAAACAGTATGCGCTCCCCTCCTCCGGCTTCTGGGAGAACCTGTTTGTCAACACCAAAGTCCTGACTGCCTGCGGCATTGAGGTGCCCGGCCCGGACTACACCTGGGAACAGTTCCTGAAGGACTGCCAGACCATCCGGGACAAGGGCTACACCCCCATTGCCTGCTCCCTGTTTGAAGTGCCTCACTACTGGTTCGAGTTTGTGGTGATGAACAACGGCACGCTGGACAGCCAGCTGGACGTCCCCACTCTGGACAGCGAGGGAAAGCTGGTGATGGATGCCGCCGCGAAGAAATGGATTGCCGGCTTGAACGACATCAAGGATCTCTATGAGCGGGGGTACTTTCCGGCCAACACCCTCACCGCCACCGATGCGGAGACGGTGCAGCTCTTCGGAGACGGGGAGGCGGCCTTCCTCATCGACGGTTCCTGGAAGGTGGGCTACTTCACGGAGAACTATCCCGACAACCTGGAGGACTACGCCATCTCCTATGTTCCGGCCAAGGGAGACCGGGCGGCCAGCGAGGCCATCGGCGGCATCTCCATGGGCTATTTCATCACCAGGAAGGCCTGGGAGAGTCCTGACAAGCGGGCCGCGGCCGTGGCCTTTGTGGAGCACATGACCTCGGATGAGGTGCTGTCCAACTTTGTCACGACAGAGGTGACCGCCCTGGTCAACGGCGCATCGCCCGAAGGCCTGAACGCCTTGCAGCAGTCCGCGGCGGACGCCAATGCCAACATCACCGGGGTGGT
Source organism: uncultured Oscillospiraceae bacterium (assembly GCA_944385435.1). Classification (GTDB taxonomy): domain Bacteria; phylum Bacillota; class Clostridia; order Oscillospirales; family Oscillospiraceae; genus Enterenecus. Next base: position 2,857 of record CALWXG010000040.1, on the reverse strand, counting down.
GGGCGCCGTCCAGGACGCCATTACCTCGGAGGCCAAGACAGACCTGTTCGGCAATGTGCAGAACGTGGTCACCGGGACCATGAGCGCCGAGGATGCCGTGGCCTCCGCCATTGCGCTGAACTGACGCAGGGCCGGGGAGGGGCGCGGGGCAGCTGCTCTGTCCGGCGTCCCCTCCGGACCCTGATGGCCGGCCCGGCGGGAAGGAGCCAATGATATGAAGTCTACCCTGTATCGGAAAAAGTGGCCGCTGCTGGTGTTCCTGGTGCCGGCTCTGGCCTTTCTGCTGGTCTTTCTGTACTATCCCTTTGTACAGAATATCATCAACAGCATGTCTGAAATCTCCGGGCTGGGCACACCCTCCCAGGGAATGCAGGAGCCGTGGTATGCCAACTACGCCGCACTGTTTACGGATTCCAGGCTGCGCACAGCCATGAAGAATACCCTGATTCTCATGGTGTGCACCGTGGTGTTTCAGGTGGGCATTGCGCTGGTACTGGCCCTGCTGGTGGACTCCATCCGGGTGGGCGCCCAGCTGTTCCGGACGCTGTACTTCTTCCCCATCGTCATTTCCGCCACGGCCCTGGGCCTGATGTTCAACCTGATTTTCCTCTACAACGGCGGCATGGTCAACCAGCTGCTCATGGGGATGGGAGTCATTGCGGAGAATATTGACTGGAAGGACCAGGCCCACTTCCTGTTCACCATGCTCCTGCCGGTGATGTGGCAGTATGTGGGTTTCTACTTCGTCATCCTGGTGACGGGGCTGAACAACATCCCCCAGGATCTGTACGAGGCGGCCAGCCTGGACGGCTGCACCGGGCTGAGCCGGGTGCGGTACATCACGCTGCCGCTGCTGCGCAACGTGCTGTGTACCTGCCTGGTGCTGGCCATCACCGGGGCACTGAAGGTGTTCGACCTGCCCTGGGTCATGTTCGGCGCCGGAATGCCCCGGGAACAGGGGTGGCTCACCGGCACCTACATGTATGACCAGACCTTCAACCGGGGCAATGTGGATTACGGCTCCGCCATCGCCATGCTCATCGTGGTGCTGGGTGTGGTGCTGTCCAATGTGGCCAACCGGGTCTTCAAACCCCGGGACGACATCTGAGGAGGTGCGGGATGAACGGACGAGGCCTGAAACGAAACCTCACGCCGGCCAAGGCGGTGTCCTATCTGGTGCTGATCGCCTGGGCTGTCACGACCATCTATCCCTTTCTCTGGGTGGTCCTGAACTCCTTCCGGGAGAAGGGGCTGATCCGGCAGGACTCCTTTTCCATCCCCCTGCCGGGCGGCGGCTTTACCCTGGATAATTACCGCACCGCCATGGACCGGTTCGACTTTGGAAACGCCTATCTCAACAGCCTGCTGGTTTCGATCTCGGTGACCCTGGTGGTGGTGGTCCTCGCCGGGCTGGCGGCCTACGCCCTGGTGCGCTACCAGTTCCGGGGCAAGGGCGTGGTGTACAGCCTGGTCATGGCCGGCATGATGTTTCCGGTGTTTTCCACCATCATTCCGGTGTTCCGCATGGAGGTGGCCTGGGGCATTGCCAGCACGGGAAACCGCTGGTTGAGTCTGCTGGCGGTAATCCTGCCGCAGATTGCGGGCAATCTGTGCTTTGCCATGATCGTACTGATGGGATTCATCCGTTCCGTGCCCATTGAGCTGGAGGAGAGCGCCTACCTGGACGGCTGCAGTGTGTTCCAGGTCTATTTCCACATCATCATGCCGGCGGCCAGGTCTTCCTTTGCCACCGTGGCGATTTTCTCCTTCCTGTGGAGCTACAACGACCTGTTTACCCAGAATTTCTTTCTGCGCTTTCCCAAGGAGAAGACCATCACGCTGCTGCTGAACGAGATCAGCTCCCAGGCCGGAGTCAACTACGGTCTGATGGCGGCTGCGGTGGTCCTCATTGTCATCCCGGTGCTCATCGTCTATGTGCTGCTGCAAAAGCATATCATCCGGGGCCTGACCGCAGGGGCCATCAAAGGGTGATTCCCAGGTTCCGTAAGGTTGCGTTTGCAGCGCAGGTCTGATATGCTGGGTGGGGAGGGAGGTAGAAGATGTACCGAGTGGTGATCATTGACGATGAGCAGATCATCGTGGAGGGACTGCGGCGGGTGGTGGACTGGGCGGCCTACGGCTGCCAGGTGGTGGCCGATGCCGGCGACGCCCGCTCCGGCGCACAGTGTATCCGGGAGTGGAAGCCGGACATCCTGTTCACCGACATCAAGATGCCGGGGGAGGACGGGCTGACCATGCTGGCCGGCCTGAAGGCGGAATTTTCCCGGATGCAGGTGACGGTACTCACCGGCTACCGGGACTTTGACTACGCCCAGCGGGCCCTGCATCTGGGCGTGTCCCGCTTTCTGCTCAAGCCCTCCCATATGGAGGAGCTGGAGGAGGCGATCCTCTATATGACCGGCCAGCTGGAGGGGCAGGGCGCCGGGGAGGAGCCGGCAAACGCAAGTGCAAACAGCTTCCTGGTCCGGCAGGCCCAGGCATTTCTGGCTCAGAACTATGCCCGCCATCTGACCTTGCAGGAGGTGGCCGACCACTGCTATATCAGTCAGTGGTATCTGTCCAAACTGCTCAACCGGCAGCTGGGACAGAATTTCTACGAACTGCTCAACGGTGTGCGCATCCAGCGGGCAAAAGAGCTCATGGAGGATCCGTCCCTGCGCATCAGCGAGATTGCCGAACTGGTGGGCTACTCGGATACGGCCCATTTCTCCCGGGTATTCAAAAAGCAGGAGGGCGTCTCTGCCGGAGACTGGCGCAACACCGTAAGCGTCAAATGTATAGGCGAAAAACCCAGCACGCCAAGGCCTGGCGTGCTGGGTAAAAAGATCGATGGTGT
>CALWXG010000039.1 GCA_944385435.1 uncultured Oscillospiraceae bacterium | reverse complement strand
TGATGGTGGCCAGGGTCTTGGACTCCCGGGCCACGGTGACGTGCTCCTTGGCCTCGATGGCCTGGTGCAGGCCCTCGTTGTACCGGCGGCCATACATCAGACGGCCGGTGAACTCATCCACAATGATGACCTCGCCGTCCTTCACCACGTAGTCGATGTCCCGCTTCATCACGCCCCGGGCCTTGATGGCCTGGTTGATGTGGTGGGACAGGGTGGAGTTCTCCGGGTCGGACAGGTTCTCGATGTTGAACTGCTGCTCCGCCTTGGCAATGCCCCGGGCGGTGAGGGTGGCGGTGCGTGCCTTCTCATCCACGATGTAGTCCGCGTCGATGTCGGAGGCCTCTTCCTCCTTGGCGTCCACCGCAGTCACCCTCATGCACTTGAGCCGGGCCACGAAGTTGTCCACCAGCTGGTAGAGCTGGGTGGACTGCTCGCCCTGGCCGGAGATGATCAGGGGGGTACGGGCCTCGTCGATGAGGATGGAGTCCACCTCGTCCACGATGGCAAAGCTGTGTCCCCGCTGGACCAGCTCACTGGCGTAGATGGCCATGTTGTCCCGCAGGTAGTCAAAGCCGAACTCGTTGTTGGTGCCGTAGGTGATGTCCGCGGCGTAGGCGGCTTTTTTGCCCGCCTTGTCCACCCCGTGGATGGCCAGACCCACGGTGAGGCCCAGGAAGCGGTACACCTTGCCCATCCACTCCGAGTCACGTTTGGCTAGATAGTCGTTGGTGGTGACGATGTGCACGCCCTTCCCCGACAATGCGTTGAGGTAGGCCGGCAGAGTGGCCACCAGGGTTTTGCCTTCACCGGTCTTCATCTCGGCGATGCGGCCCTGATGCAGGATGATGCCGCCGATGAGCTGCACCCGGTAGGGACGCATGCCCAGCACCCGCTCGTCCGCCTCCCGGCAGACGGCAAAAGCCTCCGGAAGAATGTCGTCCAGGGTCTCGCCCTTGGCCAGGCGCGCCTTGAACTCATCGGTCTTGGCCCGCAGCGCATGGTCGCTGAGCGCCTTCATCTCGTCGCCCAGCGCCTCGATCTTATCCACCAGCGGCGTCAGCGCCTTCACTTCCCGCTGGGAGCGGGAGCCGAATACTTTTGAAAACAGACCCATAGCTTTCTGTGTCCTTTCTCTTATCCGCACACTGTCGTTCCCGTTCCGGGCTGCCGGACGAACCGCCGTGCGTTTGCTCAGGTACAATGACCCATTTTAGTCTGTAGTATACCACATCGCCGCAGGAGAAAAAAGAGGAAATTGTGAATAATCCGCCAATCGAAATCCCCCGGTTTCTCCGTTTTTCCGCTTGTTTTGCAGAAAGAAACCCCGGGGGGAATCCTCCCTCCGGGGCGTATCCAGCAGTCCGATTACAGATCCATGAACCCCTTGCCCACAATCTCGCTGCTGGAGGAGATCATCAGGAAGGCGTGGGGCTGCTCCTTATGAATATAAGTACGCAGGCGGTAGGCCTGACCGGGCTTGAGGACGGTAAATACCAGCTGCTTGGGCTGGCCGGAAAACGCCCCGTGTCCTTCGGTCACGGTGGCGCTGCGGTTGAGCACATCCGTAATGAAGTCGCAGATGGGCTTGGCGTCGTCGCAGATGACAATGAAGCATTTGCTCAGATTCATGTTCTTCAGGAACTCGTCCACCACCAGGGACTTGGCCAGCAGGCCCAGCGCGGAAAAGAGCACCGTCTTCACATCAAATACAAAGGCGGCAAACACCACAATGGCCACATCGCTGAGGAACAATCCCCTGCCCACATCGGTGCCGGATCGGTCTTTCATGATGGCGGCGATGATGTCCGTTCCCCCGCTGCTGGCCGCGTGCTGAAACAGAATGGCGGTGCCCGCCGCGGGCAGCAGGATGGCAAAGATCAGCTCCAGCAGGGGTTCGTCGGTCAGCGGGCCGCTCAGGGGCCACCACACCTCCAGCCGCTCGGTGAGTACGGAGACCACCACCGTGGCATAGGCCGTCTTGGCCGCGAACTTCTTTCCCAGGGCAATCCATCCCACCACCAGCAGGGCCAGGTTGAGCACCAGGTTCAGCTGGCCGGGCGTGAACGGAATCACCTGAGCCAGCACAATACACAGGCCGGACACCCCGCCAAAGGAAAAGTTGTTGGGAAATTTGAAGTAGTACACGCCGCCGGCCACCAGGGCCGCTCCCAGGGTAATCCAAAGGTAGTCCAGGCAGTTCTTTCGGTTCAGAATTTGCTTCATATGGTTTCCGCTCCGGGACTTCTCTCCCGGGCGCTCTCCTCTCTCGTGCCTGTATTTTCATCGGGCGCACTGAGTATACCCCCTCCCCGGGCATTTTGCAAGAGGTGATGCAAATTTCTGCCGATTTTTGCGGAACAATCTGTTTTTGCAGCACTCCCGCCAAAATGCCGGCGCCCCGTTCGGCCTGCTCCCCCGGTCTGCGTCCCACAGTGCCACTGCTTCTCTCGTGTAAAGTGTCAAAGCTCCGGCTCACTTTTTCCCCGATTTCCAGAATTCTCACCAAAATTCCCGTTTCCTGTTGACAGGAGCGGGTCAGCAGACTATAATTACACGCAAATTGAACCAATGATAGAGGCGCGGTACCGATGAGTACCCGGAGGGCATGGACAACTGCCTCCGGCGAAAGGCGCTGCCGCCGAAGGGCGCACGGCTGGTCCGGCCGAGCGTTGCCTGGGCCGCAGGGGAATACCCGGCGGACTGTCACACACCCGTGTGAAGCGCTATCATGGCGGAAACACCCTCTTTCCGGAGGATATTTGTTGACCATGATCGCATCTGCGGTTCATGGTCTTTTTCTTTCCCTCTGCGGGGGAAAGAAAAAGACATTTGCGGTTCATGGCCGCCGCCCCGGCTGGGGCGAACCACACTGAAAAGGAAAGAGGAAATGAACATGAAGAGAAGAACCCTTGCCCTGCTGCTCAGCGCAGCCCTTGCCCTCACCCTGGCCGCCTGCGGCGACGCCGCCGGCAACTCCCAGGCCCCCGCAAACGATTCCCAGGCTCCCGCCTCCGAGGCTCCTGTGGAGTCTGAGACCCCGGTGGAGTCTGAGACCCCTGCAGTGGAGATCCCCCCGGTGGAGGATCTCACCGGTGTGGACACCAGCACCATCCCCGGCGTGGAGGACGGGGTGCTCACCGTGGGCATGGAGTGCGTCTATGCCCCCTATAACTGGACCCAGACCGACGACTCCAACGGCGCGGTGCCCATCGTCAACAACCCCGGCTCCTACGCCAACGGCTATGACGTGATGATGGCCAAGCGCATCTGCGAGGCCTACGGCTGGGAGCTGGAGGTCATGGCCCTGGAGTGGGGCGGCCTCACCCCCGGCCTGCAGAGCGGTGTCATCGACGTGGCCATCGCCGGCCAGTCCATGACCGCCGACCGGCTGAACGAGGTGGACATGGCGGGCCCCTACTACTACGCCACCATCGTGTGCGTCACCACCAAGGACAGTAAGTACGCCTCCGCCACCTCCATTGACGACCTGGCCGGCGGCCTGTGTGTCTCCCAATCCGGCACCATCTGGCACACCACCTGTCTGCCCCAGATCCCCGACGCCCAGATCCAGTCCCCCGCCGACACCGCCCCGGCCATGATTATGGCCCTGGAGAGCGGCACCGTGGACTTCATCTGCACCGATATGCCCACCGCCACCGCCGCCGTGGCTAAGAACGATAACCTGGTCATCCTGAACTTCTCCGGCACCGACGGCGACTTCCAGTTCGCCAGCGAGGAAGAGCGGGCCGAGAACGTGAACATCGGCATGTCCGTGGTCAAGGGCAACACCCAGCTGAAGGACGCCCTGGACACCGTCATCGGCGCGCTGAACGAGGAGCAGTTCAACGCCATCATGGCCGAGGCCATCGCCGTCCAGCCCGAAATCTGAGCTTTCACAACATCCCACACCCTCCACCCGGCCTGAGTGCCGGGTGGAGGGCCTTGTGTCAGAAAGGAGCGCGTCTCCCCCATGGATAAATTCATCGAACTGGGCCAGGACATGGCCGCCCTCTGGCTGCAGTACTGGGATCGGTACCTGGTGGGCATCCGCAGCACCCTGATCCTGGCGGTGGTGGCCACCCTCATCGGCTGTGTCATCGGCCTGGTGTGCGGCATCCTGAACACCATCCCCTATTCCAAAAACGACTCCCTCCCCAAGCGCTTTGTACTCAAACTCATCCGGGTCATCGTGCGCATCTATGTGGAGGTGTTCCGGGGCACCCCCATGGTGCTCCAGGCGGTGTTCATCTATTACGGCCTGCCCTACTTCACCAACCAGCAGATCATGTTCCGGGGCAACAGCGGGCTGTGGCTGGCCGCCATCATCGTGGTGTCCATCAACACCGGCGCCTATATGGCAGAATCCGTCCGGGGCGGCATCATCTCCATCGACCCGGGCCAGACCGAGGGGGCCAAGGCCATCGGCATGACCCACGTGCAGACCATGACCAGCGTCATCCTGCCCCAGGCCTTCCGCAACATCCTGCCCCAGATCGGCAACAACTTCATCATCAACATCAAGGACACCTCCGTGATGTTCATCATCGGCTTCATCGAGTTCTTCGGCCAGCACCGGAACATCGTGGGCAACAACAACATGTACTTCCAGTCCGCCGCCATCGAAATGATCGGCTACCTCACCATGACCCTCATCGCCTCCTTCCTGCTGCGGCGGCTGGAGAAGTGGCTGGACGGCAACAGCAGCTATGAGCTGGTACAGGACGACGCGCTGACCCTGTCCGCCGGCACCTACACCCACCCCGGCAAGGGCACGCCCTTTGACGAGCGCAGCCCGGAGGGGGCGCTCACCCAGGAGCAGCGTGAGCGCAAGCACCAGGAACTGAAACACGGAAGAAGCAGGGGGGAGCGGTAATGAGCGAGACCATTCTGGAAGTGCGGCACCTGTCCAAATCCTTCGGGGACCATGAGGTGCTGAAAGACATCGACTTCACCGTCTGCAAAGGGGATGTGACCAGCATCATCGGGGCCTCCGGCTCCGGCAAGTCCACTCTGCTGCGGTGCATCAACCTGCTGGAGACCCCCTCCAGCGGCCAGATCCTTTTCCACGGCCAGGACGTCACCGGCAAGGGGGTCAACCCCTCTCAGTATCGCTCCAAGGTGGGCATGGTGTTTCAGTCCTTCAACCTGTTCAACAACATGACAGTGCTGGAAAACTGCATGGTGGGCCAGGTGAAGGTGCTGAAGAAGTCCAAGACCGAGGCCCGGGAAAACGCCATGAAGTACCTGGAACAGGTGGGCATGACCCCCTACATCAAGGCCAAGCCCCGGCAGATCTCCGGCGGCCAGAAGCAGCGGGTGGCCATCGCCCGGGCCCTGGCCATGGAGCCGGAGGTGCTGCTCTTCGACGAGCCCACTTCCGCCCTGGACCCGGAGATGGTGGGCGAGGTGCTCTCTGTCATGCGGGACCTGGCTCAGAACGGTATGACCATGCTGGTGGTCACCCACGAGATGGCCTTCGCCCGGGACGTATCCAGCCAGGTGGTGTTCATGTCCGACGGGGTCATCTGTGAGCAGGGGGACCCCCGGCAGGTGTTCTCCAATCCCCAGCAGCAGCGTACCCGGGAGTTCCTGTCCCGGTTCATGGCCCATTGACTTTCCCCCGCTGGGATGGCGCCCTGCCGTCCCAGCGGGTTTTTCTTGCCTTTCCCCCGAAAAAACGATATACTTCTGTTGATCTCTTGACCGAAAGGAAGTGCCGCCTTGACCCGCGATCAGGCTTTTGAATTTCTGGACCGCACCGCCCGGGGCATCGCCGAGATGTTCGGCTCCTCCTGTGAAACCCTGGTTCACGATATGGGGGTGCCCACCCACCCCATCCTCTCCATTTACAATGGTCACGTCTCCGGCCGGGAGGTGGGCTCCACCATGGACATTATGGGCATCGGACTGGCTCTGGATGAACAGGCCGCCACCACGGACCAGGTCAATCTGGCCGCCACCACGCCGGATGGCCGGAAGACCAAATCCTCCACCTTCCACATGATCGGCGACGACTACAACCTGGCTCTGGGTATCAATTTTGACTACACCTCCCTGGTGTTCGCCAACCGCATTCTGGAGGACCTGATGAACTCCCGCTCCGACCTGCAGTCCGCCCTGTGGCAGGAGGGCGACTCCCGCCAGCTGGCCGACCTGTTCGAGCGCTGCCTGGCCACCTTCGGCAAGCCGGCCGAGGCGCTGAACAAGAAGGAGCGCATGCGCCTGGTGGCCATGCTGGAGCAGTACAACGCCTTCTCCTACCGGAAGTCCGTCCCCTATGTGGCCAAACATCTTGGGGTCTCCCGCTACACCATCTACAAGTATTTGGGGGAGATTGCAGGGACTCAGGAAGAGGAATAATTTTCCTTCCCACCGTTTTTTCGACCGTTCCCCCTTGCTTTTTACCCGGCAAGCCGATACAATAAAAGCCGTAATCTTTCATCGGGCGGCGCCGGCCTGCAATTGCCCCAGCTTCCCCCGATCTCTTCCCGAAGGAGATATTTTATATGTATAAGGAACAGATTGATACTTATTTTGCCGATAAGGAGTCCACGCTGGTGAACGCGGTATGCCGTCTGGTATCCATCAACAGCGTGGAGGGTGCCCCGGCCCCCGGCGCCCCCTTCGGACCCGGACCAGCCGCCGCGCTGGATGAGGCGTTGTCCATCGCCCAGGAGTGGGGCTTAATTGGAAAAAATCACGAAGGCTATGTGGGCACTGCCGATCTGAACACACTGCCCGACGCACTGCATCTGCTGTGCCATCTGGATGTGGTGGCTCCCGGCGAGGGCTGGAGCGTCACCAAGCCCTTTTCTCCCAAAGTGATTGACGGCATGATTTACGGCCGGGGCACTGACGATGACAAGGGCCCCGCCGTGGCCTGTCTGCTGGCCATGAAGGCGGTGAAGGACCTGGGTATCCCCCTGAAAGGCAACTGCCGGCTGATTCTGGGCACCAACGAGGAGTCCGGCTCCGGCGACATCGCCTGGTACTTCGCCCGCAACCCCTATGCCCCTGCCACGTTCTCCCCGGACTCCGGCTTTCCGGTGGTGAATACGGAAAAGGGCGGCTTCAAGCCCACCTTCTCCAAGTCCTGGCCGCTCCAGGAGCAGCTGCCCCGGCTGCGCTGGCTCCACGGCGGCTTCCGCATCAATGTATTGCCCGGCGACGCCTCCGCCGCAGTGGAGGGCCTGACGATGTACGACATCCAGCCCTTCGCCCGGGACATCACCTCCCGCACCGGCATCATGTTCACCTTTGCCCATGAAAACGGCCTCACTGTGATCCGGGCCAAAGGGGAGGGCTCCCACGCCGCCTGGCCTGAGGGCGGCAACAACGCCGTCACCGGGCTGGTGGCCCTGCTGTGCGCCCTGCCCCTGGCGGACGGCCCCTGCAAGGACGCTCTGAAGGATCTGAATGCACTGCTGCCCCACGGAGACTATCTGGGCCGGGCCCTGGGCATTGCTCAGGAGGAGCCGGTGGCCGGTCCGCTCACGGTGGCATTCACCCTGCTTGAGGTGACGGACACCGGTCTGGAGGGCCGGTTTGACAGCCGGGTTCCCCTGTGCGCCACGGAGGAAAACTGCCTGCAGGTGGCGAAGGCCGCCTTTGAGCAGCGGGGCTTTGCCTTTTCCGGCGAACAGGACAAGCCCCACCACACTCCCGCGGACAGTCCCTTTGTCAAAACTCTGCTGAAGCGGTATGAGGAGTACACCGGCCTGAAGGGCGAGTGCCTGTCCACCGGCGGCGGCACCTATGTCCACGACATCCCCGGCGGCGTGGCCTTCGGCTGCAGCATGCCCGGCTTTGACACCCATCTTCACGGCGCGGATGAGCGGACCCGGATCCGGGATCTGATGCTGTCCGCCAAGATCTTTGCCCACGTCATTCTGGATCTGTGCAGCTGAGCCCAGCTGGTTTTTCCCCGTTACAAACAGCGGGTGGACAATTTCCCATGTCCACCCGCTGTTTTGCGTCTCATTCTGTGATCGGTCCTGCCGCTTACACCAGCGTCTGCCACGCCTGGGCATCCACTCCCCCCAGGATGGCGGGTGCATCGTTGGTGAAAAATCCCGTCTTGTCGTATTCCACCGTCACGGAGTCGCCGTCTTTTGCCCCGTAGAGCAGCTGATCATCGCCAAAGGCATTGAAGGAGAGGCAGAACTGGGTCTCCTCCTCATTCATCAGCACAAGAACATCCAGTGCCAGCTTCTCAAACACCACGCTCTGGTATTTGGTATAGCCTTCCGGCACCGCATTCAGGGCTGCCGCAGAGCACCAGGCGTTCTCCTGCACTCCGGCCAGGATGGCGGGGGCGTCATTGGTGAAAAAGCCCGTCTTGTCGTATTCCACTGTCACCGTGCCATCGGCAATGGTGCCGCTGAGCTCCTGATCATCGCCGAAGGCATTGAAGCTCATGTAGAATGCGCTCTCGTCCTCACTCATGGCCACCAGCACATCCAGATCCAATTTCTCAAACATCACTGTCTGGAACTTGGTGTACTGCTCCGGAATCCGCTGCTGGGAAGGCACTGCAGTCCAGGCATCCTCCTGCACCCCGGCCAAGATCGCAGGTGCATCATTGGTAAAGAAGCCGGTCAGATCATACTCCACCTCCACTGCACCGTCAGCAATGGTACCGTAGAGCATCTGATCGTCACCGAAGGCATTGAAGGTCATGTAGAACGCGCTCTCGTCCTCATTCATGGCCACCAGCACATCCAGGCCCAGCTTTTCGAATACCACCGTCTGCATCTTGGTATATTGAGCTGGAATCTCCGTGCTGACAGTGGGCTCTTCCTCCGGCACCGCCACGGAGACCAGATAAACCGCATGCTCAGGCTGACTGCAGCCCACACTGAACCCGAAATAATGGGCCAGATCACTCAGACAGCAAAAGTGATATCCGCCTATGCTGAAGGCATCCATCCGCACCGGTTCCCCGTCCAGGGTAAAGGACCAGGTACTCTGTTCCGGCGTCACCGCGCCGGCGTTGTGGACATACTCCCCGCCTGTGCTCTCATAGCTTCCGCCCGTGGTCAGCTGCACGGTGCGGCCCTCGCTGGTCACGCCGAAGGCGTTGTCGCCACCGGCCAGAGCCAGTGCCGCATCCCGCAGTTTCAGGTAATATGCGCCCTCCATATAATAGGCCTCAATACCGGTCTCTGCCCCGTCAAGCCATACGGTCTGGGCAGTGAGATTCTCTTCCGGCTCCTGCGCCTGCTGCGTCACATACTCAGACAGATATGCCTCAAATGCGGGCGTCCACCACTCGATGTAACCCTTCCGGTTGGGGTGGATGTTGTCATACATATAGCTGTGATACAGCTCGGTATCATAGATCGCAGTCATATCCGCGTTATTGTACAGATCGATGACACCAAAGCCCCACTTCTCCTGGAGCTCCAGCAACGCATGGACCATCACACCGTACTCTTCGCTCTCATAGTAAGATCCGGTGTAGAACAGCACGGGGCAGTCAAAGGCAGCCCGGACATAGGAGATCAGCGTCTCCATGGCGCCGATGATCGTCTCATCGTCAAAGGTGCTGGGATCAAAACTGTCCGTCATCTCTCCATAGGGCTTCCCGCTGGTGGCATCGTTGGTGGACAACTGGATGATCACCAGGTCGGGGTCACGGCTGGGGTCGATTGTGCGCAGCCGGGCCACATAGGAGTTCTCGTCCGTGTTGACCAGGGTGGTTCCATTGATGGCGTACTTTTCGCAGGTGGTGGCGGCGTGGTTGTCCGCGATGGCATCCGCCATGGAGTAATAGCCGCCGGCCTGAGCGCCGAATGTCACCGAGGAGCCCAGCCAAATGATATTCAGTCCGGACAGAGGATCGCTGGGATCCACTGTTTCCGCCGGTTTTACGGTGTTGTCATATCCGGTGGCCACCTGGGCACCGGGCTTGGCCAGCAGGATATCGCCCACGTTGGGGAAGGCCACATCCGCCAGTGCGGCAGAGCGGCAGCCGTACATCCCAGTGATGGTGATGGTATCCCCTGCCTTCAGCGCCACAGACTCCTGGATTCTGAACCGGCCGGTATCCGTGAGATGCCCCACATCGTATTCCCCGTCCTCATTGTAGGCGAAAGGGGAGTCGCCGCCCACCTGATAGGCCAGTGGGAAGGCATAGGGCGTCTCTCCGTTCAGCGAGAAGCCAAACGGGGCCGAACTGCCTGCTGCCAGGCATTTGCTCACCGTCAGATAAATGTCGTACACACCATTGACTCCCTCCGGCACCGTATAGATCACCGTGGAGCCTTTTCCCATATTGGCCACCGTCCCGGTGGCTGCATCATATGCGGTGGGAATCACTTTGTTTTCAAAACTCACACCTTCTCCGGAGACAACCGCCTGGGCCGCCGGCAGCACCACTTCCTCTGCCGTGTCTGCCAGCGCAGAGGTGCAGGCGAGCGACGCTGCCATCGCCAGGGCCAGAATCGCAGCTGAAATTCGTTTCCACTGTACCATTTTCTTCTTCCCTCCATGTTCATAGTCGGGGGGCATCCCCATTTTTCGGAAATAAGACGAATCTTCTCCGCCTTTTCCCCGCTTTCATGGGGATATTGTACAGTGTTTAAGACGAAAAGGACATATGGGAAGGCGACCGGTCCTTATTCTTTTCCGACCATTCCCGCCTCCGGTATTCCGTGGGAGACATTCCGGTTTTCTTCCGGAACAGCTGGGAAAAATGCACTGCACTTCCGAATCCGGATCGCTCCCCGATTTCCGCCATGCCGGCCTGGGTCTCCCGAAGCATTCTCTTGGCCGCCTCCACCTTCATCTCCAGAACCAGATCCATATAGCTCCGGCCCATGTACCCTTTGATCTTTCTGCTCAGATAGTCCTGCTCATAGTGAAACGCCGCAGCAACCTCCGCCAAAGACACCGTGCGGTAGTGGTCCTGGATGTACTTCATCACCGCAGCCATGGGCACCCCGGTCCGGCGATCCGCTCCGGCAGGGTTCCCTCCTTCCGCGGCGCAGTGCCGCAGGGCATGATAGAACAGCAATCCGATGTACTGGATGCAGAACTCTCCCGCATAGGGTTCTCCCGAGTGCCCTTCCTGGAAAATATCCCGGAGCAGCAGCCTGATCTTCCGCTCCGGCGGCAGATTCAGCACCACATACCCGGGTTTTTTCAGGTCCAGGCTGGTGTGGAAAAACTCCGTCATGATATTCTCTCCCTGGAGCAGCCTATGGAGGACATCCCGCATGCTGTCCGGCCAAAAGGCGATGGATATCACCTCGCTGCCGCCTGCCCCGCGCACATCGTGAATCAGATCCGGCGCGACCACGCACAGTGTTCCCTCCGGAAGCGGCAGGGTCTCCGTCCGGGTATACAGCTGCCCCTCCCCCGCCAGCACGTACAGAAACTCAAAGTGCTCGTGGCGGTGCATGGATGTTTTCTGAGGAACAGAAACCTTGATCGGGACCGAATTCAGCTCCCTGCCCACCGGAGCCAACTGCGCCGGCGAAGACGCGTCCTGTTCCTCCGCAAGCTTCAAATCCACGGGAATCCGGGCCAGCAGGTCGTGGAACTGGCCGATATCATCCCCGTCCCAGGCCAAAAAATCCGCCCTCGGCATCTGTTCCCCGGTATGGTAACGCCCTTCCTGTTTCAGCAGGGCCATCGCGTGCAGAAACCGGGTGGGCTCCCCGTGTTCCGCCTGCCACTGCTCCAGCCTCTGCTGCACCTCGCCCAACCACACGTATTGTTCCATCGGCACACCTCCCTGTTTTTCTTAGCATATCCCAATTTTTTGCGCTGCGCAATCCCCCCACTGCAGTCCCTTTTCTTCCGGTTTCCCTTCAGACAGGTGCACACCGGCAAAAGCTATGCTATACTGTAGACAATCATCTGCGTATGGGAGGTGCCCCATGGATCACAACCTGTTTTCCCGCCTGTCCGCCGTCACTCCGGAGGAGCAGCGAATTCTGGACGGCTCCCAGGTCAACCTGTCGGAATACGCCCGCAGCCGGGCCGGCGAGGTGGCTTTCGATGCCCTGTTCCACAACGGTCGGCTCATTGAAGTGCGCCCGCACACCCGCTTTGCCCCCTTTCCCCGGCACCGCCATGACTATGTGGAAATTCTCTACATGGCATCGGGCCAGACAACCCATCATCTGGCCGGCGGCACAGTGCGTGTACAGAGGGGCGAATTGCTCTTTCTGGGCCGCAACACCTGGCATGCCATTGACCCTGCCGGCCGGGATGACGTGGGTGTCAACTTCCTGATCGATCCCGCCTTTTTCCACACCGCCTTTGACCTGATGGATGAGTCCGGCCCGCTGAGTGACTTCCTGATCCACTGCCTCACCGGCGGCGGGTCCGGCGATGAGTACCTCCACTTCCAGGCCTCCGACATTCTGCCCGTGCAGAATCTGGTGGAAAATCTGATCTACACGGTGTACCACCCCGACCAGAGCACCGAACGCATCCAGGAGCTCACCATGGGGATTCTGCTTCTCCACCTCATGCGCCTGGCCCACCGGGCCCAGATCTCCGGCAGCGGAGCCCGGGAGCTGGCTCTCCAGGCCCTGGCCTACATCGAACACCATTACCCCCACGCCACCCTCTCCGCCTTTGCCGCGGACAGCCGGGTCCCCGTGTACACCGCCAGCCGGGCCATCAAAGCCCATCTGGGCCAGACCTTTCAGCAGCTGCTCCATGAGCGCCGCCTGACCGCCGCCGCCCGGCTGCTGCAGCATACGCAGCTGCCCATTTCCGAGATCACCGCCTCGGTGGGCTATGAGAATACCGGACACTTCTTCCGTTCCTTCAAGGCCCGCTTCGGCGTCACCCCCCGGGAATACCGCCTGGATACCGCCTGCAAATGAGGACGCTTTTTTTGTAAACGCCGGCCTTTCTTTTCCCCGGGTTTTCCTTTACCATGGAGGCAACAAGAAAAAGGAGGCCGCAAGCATGAGCAGTTATCTGGCCATTGACATCGGCGCCTCCTCCGGCCGGCACATTCTGGGCCGGGTGGAGGACGGCCGCATCCGGCTTCAGGAGATCTACCGGTTTCCCAACCGCCTGGTCCAGCGCAACGGACATCTGTGCTGGGACCTGGACGCCCTGTACGGCCATGTGCTGGAGGGCCTGCGGGCCTGCAAGGCCGCGGGCTGTGTTCCGGACACCATCGGCATCGACACCTGGGCCGTGGATTTCGTTCTCCTGGACCAGGCCGGACAGATCCTGGGGGATACCGTGGCCTACCGGGACGCCCGCACTCAGGGCATGGCGGAGAAGGCCGAGCAGATCATCCCCTTCTCTGAGCTGTACCGCCGCACCGGAATCCAGAAGCAGCCCTTCAATACCATCTATCAGCTGCTGGCTGTGGGGCAGGAGGCCCTGAACCGGGCCGACCGGCTGATGATGATTCCGGACTACCTCCACTGGAAGCTCACCGGCGTGCAGAAATTCGAGTACACCAACGCCACCTCCACCGGTCTGGTGGACGCGGAGAAAAAGGACTGGGCCTGGGACGTGCTGGACCGGCTGGGTTTTCCCCGCCGCCTGTTCCCCGCCCTGTCCGTCCCCGGAACCGCGGTGGGACCGCTGTCCCCCGAGACCGCCCGGGCCGTGGGCTTTGACAGCCGGGTAGTGCTCCCCGCCACCCACGACACCGGCTCCGCCTTCCTGGCCGTCCCCGCCCGGAGCGACCATGCGGTGTATCTGTCCAGCGGCACCTGGTCTCTCCTGGGCACCGAACTGCGCGCGCCCATTACCACGCCGGAGAGCATGGCCGCCAACTTCACCAACGAAGGCGGGTATGACTACCGCTACCGCTATCTGAAAAACATCATGGGCCTGTGGATGATCCAGTCCATCCGCCGGGAGGTGGGGGAAGAGCACTCCTTCCAGGAGCTCATTGACGCCGCCGAGGCCTCTGGATATCAGGGCGTCATCGACGTGAATGCCCCGGAATTTCTCGCCCCCGACAGCATGCTCCAGGCCGTGAAGGACCGCTGCGCACAGGAGGGGCAGCCCATTCCCGGGGATCCCGCCCAAGCCCTGGCCTGCGTCTACCAGAGTCTGGCCGTCTGCTACGCCAATGCGGTCCGGGAACTGTCCCGCCTGACCGGCCGCAGCTTCGACTGCATCCACATTGTGGGCGGCGGCTCCAACGCCGCCTATCTGAACCGTCTCACCGCCCGCGCCTCCGGACTGCCGGTGTTGGCCGGCCCCACCGAGGGCACCGCCCTGGGCAACCTGCTGGCCCAGATGATCGCGGCCGGGGAGTTTTCCGGCGTTGACTCTGCCCGCGAGGCAATTCATCATAGTTTTGACATTCAGGAGGTACAGCCATGAGCTATCAGGAAGCAAAGACAAAATACGCCGCCCTGGGGGTGGATACCGACGCCGCCATGGAGACGCTGAAGGCCGTCCCCGTGGCCCTGCACTGCTGGCAGGGGGACGATGTGCGGGGATTCGACACCGACCCGGACAAGCCCCTCACCGGCGGCATCCAGACCACCGGCAACTACCCCGGCCGGGCCCGCACCCCGGAGGAGCTGATGGCCGACATCGACCAGGTCATCGCCCTGGTCCCCGGCCAGGTGAAGCTGAACCTCCATGCCAGCTACGCCATCTTCGACGCGGACAACGGCGGCTGGGTGGACCGGGACAAGCTGGAGCCCAAGCACTTCAAAAAGTGGGTGGACTTCTGCAAGGCCCGGGGCCTGGGCTGCGACTTCAACCCCACCTTCTTCTCCCATCCCATGTGCGATCCCCTGACCCTGTCCTCCCCCAATGAGGCCACCCGGAAGTTCTGGGTGGACCACGGCAAGGCCTGCATCCGCATCAGCCAGTATCTGGCCGATGAACTGGGCCAGCCCTGCGTCATGAACATCTGGACCGGAGACGGCTACAAGGACGTCCCCGCCGACCGTCTGGGCCCCCGGATGCGGTACAAGCAGTCCTTCGACGAGATCCTCTCCGAGCCCTTTGACAAGGAGAAGGTATACCCCTGCGCCGAGTCCAAGGTGTTCGGCATCGGCGTGGAGAGCTACACCGTGGGCTCCGCCGAGTGGTGCCTGAAATACGCCTCCGGCCGGGACGACTGCATCTGCCTGATGGACAACGGCCACTACCACCCCACTGAGGTGGTGAGCGACAAGATCTCCGCCATCCTGGCCTACGACAGGAAGATGGCCCTGCACATCACCCGGGGCGTGCGCTGGGACAGCGACCACGTGGTGCTCTTTGACGACGAGACCCGGGAGCTGTGCAAGGAGATCGTGCGCTGCGGCCTGGACCGGGTGTTCCTGGCCCTGGACTACTTCGACGCCTCCATCAACCGCATCTCCGCCTGGGTCACCGGCTTCCGCAATCTGCAGAAGGCCCTGCTCTTCGCCCTGCTCCAGCCCAACGGCCGGCTCAAGCAGCTTCAGGACGCGGGGAACTTCTCCCGGCTCATGGTGGAGCAGGAGGAGCTGAAGACCATGCCCTTCGGCGACGTGTGGGAGGAGTACTGCCGCCGCTGCGGCCGGCCCGCCGACGGCGCCTGGTTCCCCATCATTGAACAGTACGAGAGGGATGTTCTGTCCCAGAGAAACGGCTAATCGCTATTTCGTGTGAAGCTGGACTATATCTTGCGGTGACCTGGGCTCCGCCCAGACCCGCAAGGGGATTCTCCCCTTGACCCCTACCCCTCGCCGGGGAGGCAGGGAAACAGCAGATGCTGTTTCCTGGCACAAGGGTATCCCGTGTCGCTGCGTCAAGGGCTTTCGCGGCATAAATCCTCGCGCCATAGATGGCGCTGCGGTTTATTCCACGGTCCCTTGACTCCGCTCCCGCGCCATTTGGTCAATGATGTGGTGAAGACGGAATCGTAGTCGAGCTTTCCGCACTCCATTAGGACCACAAAATGTAGGTCACTTTCACGCTAAACAGCGAAAGGCCAGAGAGACTAATCTGCTAATCTGCCTCAGGAGGGAAACAACATGGTCAACCGTTTTGTACTCAACCCCGTATCCTATCACGGCAAGGGTGCCATTCAGGAGATTCCGGGCCTGGTATCCGCCAAGGGATTTCAGAAGGCATTCATTGCCTCGGACCCCGACCTGGTGAAATTCGGCGTTACCAAAAAGGTGACCGACCTTTTGGACGCCGCCGGCATGGCCTATGAGGTCTACTCCGACATCAAACCCAACCCCACTATCGAAAACGTCCAGTCCGGTGTTGCCGCCTACAAAGCCTCCGGCGCAGACTATATGATCACCATCGGCGGCGGCTCCTCCATGGACACCGGCAAAGCCATTGGGATTATCATCAACAACCCCGAATTTTCCGATGTGCGCAGCCTGGAGGGCGTGGCTCCCACCCGGAACCGCACCGTCTTCACCATCGCAGTGCCCACCACGGCAGGCACCGCTGCAGAGGCCACCATCAACTATGTGATCACCGACGTGGAGCGCAAGCGGAAATTCGTGTGTGTGGACACCAACGACATCCCCGACATCGCCATTGTGGACCCGGATATGATGTCCACCATGCCCAAGAGTCTGACCGCCGCCACCGGCATGGACGCGCTGACCCACGCCATTGAGGGCTATACCACCAAGGCTGCCTGGGAACTGTCAGACTGTCTGAATCTGGAGGCCATCCGCCTCATCGCCAAAAGCCTGCGCGGAGCTGTGGCCAACGAGGACGCGGGCCGGGAGGGCATGGCTCTGGGCCAATATGTCACCGGCATGGCATTCTCCAATGTGGGCCTGGGAATTGCTCACTCCGTAGCTCACACTTTGGGCGCTGTATACGACACGCCTCACGGCGTCGCCTGCGCCATGATGCTGCCCATCGTCATGGCATACAACGCCGACGTCACAGGCGAGAAATACAAAGCCATCGCGGAAGCCATGGGCGTGGACTGTACCGGAATGGATCAGGCCGCTTACCGCAAGGCCGCAGTGGATGCAGTGCGCCAGCTCTCTGTGGATGTGGGCATACCCGCCAAACTGCCCGCCATCCGGGAAGAGGATCTGGACTTCCTGGCCCAGTCTGCCTATGCCGATGCCTGCGCCCCCGGCAATCCCAAAGCTGCCAGCGTGGAAGACATCAAGGGTCTGATCCGCCAGCTCATGTAACACCTGGTATTCTTCACATTGAACAACAAGGAGATGCGATTATGAAAGACATTCTTACCGCACCGTTTCTCACCGAAATGATCCGCACCACCGCCAACATGTACCGGCTGGGCTGGGACGAGCGCAACGGCGGCAACATCAGCCTGCTGCTGGACAACGCCGAGCTGAGCGAGTACCTGGACCTGAATCATGTCCTGCGGGAGATCCCCACCGGATTCCAGGCCCCCTCCCTGGCCGGGCGCTGCTTCCTGGTCACCGGCACCGGGAAGTACTTCAAGAACGTGCAGTACGACCCGGAGAAAAACCTGGGCATCATCCGTTTGAACGAGGACGGCACCGTGGCGCAGCTGCTGTGGGGCTATTCCGACGGCGGAAAGTTCACCAGCGAACTGCCCGCCCACCTCATGAGCCACGTGGCCCGTCTGGCCGTCAATCCCAACAACCGGGTGGTCATGCACTGCCATCCCGGCAATCTGCTGGCCATGACCTACGTCCACGACCTGGACGAGCGTGCCTTCACCCGCACCCTGTGGCAGATGTGCACCGAGTGCATCGTGGTCTTCCCCGACGGGGTGGGTGTGCTGCCCTGGATGCTGTGCGGCACCAATGAGATCGGCATGGCCACCGCGGAGAAGATGCAGGATTCCCGGCTGGTGGTCTGGGCCCAGCACGGGATCTACGGCGCCGGCGCCGACCTGGATGAGACCTTTGGCCTCATCGAGACGGCGGAAAAGGGCGCGGAGATCTACATGAAGATCGCCCACCTGCCCTGGAAGCAGACCATCACCGACGAGCAGTTCCATCAGCTGGAGGCCCACTTCGGCGTCAAGGCCCGGGAGGGCTTCCTGGACTGATCCGTCGCACACTCCCCTCAAAAAAACCGGGAGGCAGATCTCATGATCTGCCTCCCGGTTTTTTTGTCGGAACTTCTCCGTCTGCCCTTCCGGCCCCGCGTTCAGGGCCCGTCCAGCAAAGCCAGGCCGAGCTTCACCGCCGTCTCCAGAATCCCGTCCGGGAAATCAAATCCCACGGTGTGCAGGTCCGGGCAGTTCTCCCCGGACCCGATCTCGAAAAACGCCCCGGGAATCAGCCGGGTATAGTGGCCGAAATCCTCCGAGCTGCGGTGGGGCGCCGGCAGCTCCCGCAGCGGGATCCCCAGCTTCCGGCAGGCCGCCCGGACCTTCTCGTTGCTGCCGCGGTGGGACACCGTGTTGGGAAACACGTCACAGGACCGGATCTCCAGGGTCAGGCCGTAGTGCTGCGCCCGCTCCTTCGCCCGGGCCTCCAGGCTGTTCCGGAACTGCCTCAGCTCCTCCTCGTATTCCCCCCGGATGGTCAGCAGCAGCTCCCCGGTGCTGGCCTGGACCCCAAAGGCCCGCTCTCCCACATTCACCTGGATGACGGTGGCCAGCACCAGCCCCCGGCAGGCCTGCGCGGTACGCAGCTCCTCCAGGCCCAGGATGAGCTCTGCGATGGCATAGGCGGGATTGCGGCCCAGCTCCGGCATGCTGGCGTGGGACGGCACACCCTGGAAGCGCAAAATCAGCCCCTGGGAGCCGCAGTACACGGTCCCGTCCCGCACCTGTACCGTACCCAGGGGAACTCCGGGCCGGTTGTGGAACCCGAAGATCTCGTCCACCCGCTCCCGGCGCAGCAGCCGGGTGCAGGCCAGCGCCCCGTCCCCGGTCTCCTCGGCGTGCTGGAACAGAAAAAACGCATTCTGGTCCGCACCCCGCCGATCCACCTCCAGCGCCAGTGCCGCAAGGCTGGCGCTGTGTCCGTCATGGCCGCATTTGTGCCCCATGCCCGGAACCTGAGAGACATAGGGGGCCGGGATCTCATCCGCCACCGGGATTGCATCAAAGTCCGCCCGGAAGGCGATTCCCGGCCGGTCCGCCCCCGCCCGGTAGGCGGCGTAAAACCACTGCCCCATATCCACCAGTTCCAGATGTGCGGTGTTCTCCTTCAGGAAGTCCATCAGGAAGGCCTTGGTCCACCGCTCCTGATTGGACCGCTCCGGGTGGGCATGCAGCGCATGGCGCAGTTCCACCGCCTTGCGCAGTGTTGCCGGATTCACACGCATCCTCTCCCCTTCCCGTCTCCTGCAATGAGAATGGGCTTCAGGAAGGCGACCGCCTTCTCCAGTCCCTCCCGGACCTGCATCAGGCCGTCCTCGTGTTCAATGCTCACCGCCCGGTCGTACCCGGCCAGCCGCAGCTCGGAGAGAAGGTCCCGCCAGACCTGTTCCCCGTGGCCATAGCCCACCGTGCGGAACACCCAGGACCGGTCCTGGATCTTCCAATAGGGTTTTGTGTCCAGCACTCCGGTGCGGCCGGTATTCCAGGGATCCACGCGGGTGTCCTTAGCGTGGACATGATAGATGCACTCCCCCAGGGCGCGGACGGCGGCCGCCGGGTCGATCCCCTGCCAGAACAGATGGCTGGGGTCAAAATTCGCGCCCACCGCCGGCCCCACCGCCGCGCGCAGCCGCAGCATCGTCTCCGGATTGTAGACGCAGAAGCCGGGATGCAGTTCAATGGCCACCCGGACCCCAGCCTCTTCGGCGCGGCGGGCCGCCTGCTGCCAGTAGGGCAGCAGCACCTCATTCCACTGATAGTCCAGAATCCGGGCGTAGTCGTCCGGCCAGGGGCAGGTCACCCAGTTGGGGGTGCGGTCCGTCCGGCAGCCTCCCGGGCAGCCGGAGAAGGTCACCACCGTGTCCACCTCCAGCAGGTTGGCCAGACGCAGCGCGTCCGCATAGACCCTCTGGAACACCTGGGCCCGGTCCGGGTCCGGATGAACCGGATTTCCGTGACAGGCCAGGGCGGAAATGCGCATGCCGCAATCCGCCAGAAGCCGCTTCAGATCCCCGGTCCGTTCCGGCCGCTCCAGATAGTAGGCCGGGTCACAGTGGGCCGGATGGGTGTAGCCGCCTGTGCCCAGCTCCACGCTCTCCACCCCGATGGAGCGAAGATAGGTCAGCACTTCATCCAGCGGCCAGTCGTAAAAGCAACCGGTCAATACGCTTAATTCCACTTCGTGCGGCAGCCCGTCCCCGCTTCCGGCGCGACGGGCCGCCTGCCTCCTCTCGTTCTGTTTTCAGGGCCAGGTCCTGCCGCCGCCCGGCGCAGTCCTCACTTCCCGCACTGTCTCTGGTACGTCTCACCCCAGCTCTGCAGGGAATCCAGGATCGGTTTCAGGCTGCGGCCCAGTTCCGTCAGAGTATATTCCACCCGGGGCGGTACCTCCGGGTACACGGTGCGCGTCAAAAGCCCGCTGTCCTCCATCTCCCGCAGCTGGGCGGTCAGCACCTTCTGACTCACCCCGCCGATGGATTTTTTCAGTTCCCCGAACCGCCTGGTTCCCGGCATCAGATCCCGGAGGATCAGCACCTTCCACTTATCGCTGATCAACGTCAGCGTGGTCTCCACCGGGCAAGCCGGCAAGTCCTTCGCCGCGGCTGTCACATCGGATTCCTCCCCTGCGTCAGTTTTTATCGTCCTATTTTACGCCATGTCTCCGACCGGCGTCAAGCCGTCAAAATGGATTCCTGCGCAGGTCCTCTGAATGCCCGGACGGCTGCCCGCGGATTGCTCCCCGGGCAGCGTCCCATGGTTACTTTCCGGTGCCCATGCCACATATTTGTGCGTACTTTACACAACGGCTGCGCCGCGCTACCATGGTCTCAGAAAATCAGTTCGGGAGTGATGTTTCATGAACGCAACCGCCAAAAAATACGTGGATCTGTTCCGTCAGGTCAAAATCGCCACCGCCGCCACGGTGGACGCCCAGGGCCATCCCCAGGCCCGGATCATCAACGTGATGCTGGCCGAGGACGACGGCATGTATATTGTCACCTCCAAGGGCAAGCCCTTCTACAAGCAGCTGGCGGAGAGCGGGGAGATCGCCCTGGCCGCCATGTGCCCGGACTGCCAGTCCCTGAAGTTCCAGGGCAGGCTGCGGATCGCGGATAAAAGCTGGGTGGACAAGGTGTTTGAGCAGAATCCCGGCATGAACGAGGTCTACCCCGGCGAGAGCCGCTATATCCTGGACGCCTTCCACATCTACCAGGGCCGGGGCGAGTGGTTCGACCTGCTCCACTACCCCATCTCCCGGGAGACCTTCTCCTACGGCGGAGCTGAGGAGGAACACAACGGCTTTGAGATCACCGAAGCGTGCGTCGGCTGCGGGGCCTGCGCTCAGGTCTGCCCCCAGCAGTGCATCACCCCCGGCACGCCCTACCACATCCGCTGGGAGCACTGTCTCCAGTGCGGCCGGTGTGTGGAGCACTGCCCGGCGGACGCCATCCGCCGCCTGCACCCGTAAGTGCCATGGAACTGCTGCGTGAGATCTTCGGGCTGTATGTGGACCGGGCGGACTGGTTCGGGGAACTGCTCCTGGCCCACATCGGCCTTGCCCTGGCCGCCATCGTGATGGCGGGAACCCTGGGCCTGCTGATCGGCGTGGGCATCGCCCAGTGTCCCCGGCTCGCCCCGCCGGTGATGGGGGTGTGCAACGTACTCTACACCATCCCCGCCATCTCTCTGCTGGGCATCCTGATTCCCTTCAGCGGCATCGGCGACAAGACCGCTGTCATCGCCCTGACCATCTACGGCATCATGCCCATGGTCCGCAACACCTACGTGGGCCTCACCTCCCTGGACCCGGACATCCTGGAGGCGGCCAAGGGCATGGGCTCTACCCGGCTGCAGAGCTTGCTTCGGGTAAAGCTCCCCATGGCCGCCGGGGTCATCCTGGCGGGGGTGCGCAACATGGTGGTCATGACCATCTCCGTGGCCGGCATCGCCTCCTTCGTGGGCGCCGGAGGCCTGGGCGTGGCCATCTACCGGGGCATCACCATCTACAATCCGGCCATGACGGCGGCGGGGAGCATCCTCATCGCCCTGCTGGCCATCCTCTGCGACCTGGCCCTGGGGGCCCTG
>CALWXG010000038.1 GCA_944385435.1 uncultured Oscillospiraceae bacterium | reverse complement strand
CAGCAGTTCAAGCAGCTGCTCATGGCCTCCGGCTTTGACCGCTATTTCCAGATCGCCCCCTGCTTCCGGGACGAGGATGCCCGGGGCGACCGCTCCCCCGGCGAGTTCTACCAGCTGGATATGGAGATGGCCTTCGCAGACCAGGACGACGTGTTCGCCGTGCTGGAGCGGGTGCTCCCCCCCATCTTCGCCAAATTCGGCACCTATCACGTGGCCTCTGAGGCCCCCTTCCGGCGCATCCCCTATCTGGAGGCCATGGACACCTACGGCTCGGACAAGCCCGACCTGCGCATCGACCTGAAGCTCCAGGATGCCACCCAGCTGCTGGACCGCTGCGGCTTCCCCCCCTTTGAAGGCAACACCGTCAAGGCCATCGTGGTCAGCAGCTTCTCCGGCACCCGCAAGCAGATCGACGGCCTGTGCAATGAAGTGGAGGTCCAGGCGGGGGAGAAGGCCTACTGGTTCCGCTATGACGAAAACGGGGAGATCGTGGGCGGCATCGCCAAATTCGTCCAGCCCCTGAAGGAGCAGGTGGTGGCCGCTCTGGGTCTCACCCCCGGCTGCTTCGTGGGTCTCACCGCCGGCAAGCTGCTCACCGCCCAGAAGACCGCCGGCGTGCTGCGCAACAAGCTGGGCGCCTTCTGCCCCAACCACATGGACAAGGAGCGGTACGAGTTCTGCTGGATTGTGGACTTCCCCATGTATGAGATCGGCGAGGAGTCCGGCCAGCTGGAGTTCTGCCACAACCCCTTCTCCATGCCCAACGGCGGACTGGAGATTCTCCAGAAGGCCGCTGCCGGTCAGGTGGATCCCCTGACCATCACCGCCTATCAGTATGACCTGGTGTGCAACGGTGTGGAGCTGTCCTCCGGCGCGGTGCGGAACCACGACCCGGAGATCATGCTGGAGGCCTTCCAGCTGGTGCGCCTGGGAGAGGACGACGTGAAGAGCAAGTTCCCCGCCATGTACAACGCCTTCACCTACGGCGCGCCCCCCCACGCCGGCATCGCCCCCGGTGTGGACCGGATGGTCATGCTGCTGGCCGGGGAGGACTCCATCCGGGAGATCATCCCCTTCCCCATGAACAAGAACGCCCAGGACGTGATGATGGGCGCGCCCAGCTTTGTCACCCAGGCCCAGCTGGACGAACTGAATATCGTGTGTACCAAAAAAGAGGACGAGGAATAAGCGCCCATCATCGGGGCCCCGCATGCGGGGCGCGCTCTGCGCGTACAAGCGTTTTCGCCCCGGCGAAAACCTTGGCGCAGGGGCGACTCAGTCGCCCCGAGCATTGAAGATGCCCTTGGGGGACCCCAGGCGGCTCCGCCCGCCTGGGGAGGCGGGCGCGCCCAGCTTTGTCACCCAGGCCCAGCTGGACGAGCTGAACATCGTGTGTACCAAAAAAGAGGACGAAGAGTAACCCGCGCTTGGAAAAACAGCTCCGGCCACCTGCCGGAGCTGTTTTTTGCTCTTTCCCGTTATGTCTGGCTTCTGCTCTGAGTGATCTCTCCATGCTCCATGGAGAAACCTTCTGTAATGCTGACACTCCTCCCCCGGTTGTCGGTCAGCTCCAGTACAAAGTGGATATTCTCCCCCTCTCTCAGATCATATCCGGGCGCGGATGCCTCAATGAGGTCCGCCTGCCATACCCCCTGGGCAACCGGCTGCATCAGCAGCGGAAATGTCTCCTGCACGCGGTCGGAGTCCGTTTCTCCGGAGTAGACGGTCACGGTGATCCTCCCGCTGACCGGGGCAATCAGCTCCGGATAGCTGCTTGTGATGTTCAGCTCCGCTGTCTCTGTCCTCTGGGGTGATCCCGCGATGCTCAACCCGAACAGCGGCCAGATTGAGTCTTCGGTTCCGAGGGAAAAGGTTTCCTCCTCAAACTCCCGGTAGAGAGAGGTAAGCGGGTGTTCTACCACCGTCTCAGAGCCGTCCCGGATCAGCATGGAGATCTGAAGGTCTGTGTTCATGGGAATCTCCACCACGTCCATAAAAACGGGTTCGGTCAGAATTGCGCTGCGCACCTGGCCGGACGTCTCCCTATCGGGATCCATCCAATCCACCACAAACTGTATCGACTCCTCCGGCTGATGATCCTCCAGTCCGGTTCGCAGACGGAGCAGCAAGGTCCTGGTGCTGAGGTCAAAATCCAGAACATCCCACTTGAAAAAGAGATCCCGGCGCTCTTCCTCGGTGAGGATGGTCTGATCCGGCTGCGCCCAGGGCTCCTGGGCGTTGAGCTGTTCCTCCAGGACAGAAATTCTGTCCTCCAGGCTGCCGGTGGTCCGGGCCAGGGCCTGGAAGTGTCCCGCCAGAAAAACACCGCCCCAAAGCAGCGCCACTGCGGCCACGCAAGATCCCACCGCAATTCCCAGCAGGTTTTTCTTTTTCTGTCGGGCCCTCTGTTTTTCCGCCGCCTCTGAGTACTGGCGCAGCAATTCCTCCGTCCCACCCGCCGGATCATTCAGCGGGGGAAAGCCGTCTCCCTCCACCCCCAGCAGCTGGCCCAGACTCACACCGAACAGCCGGCTCATGGCAATCAGGGTATCCAGTTCCGGAATTCCGGCGTCACTCTCCCATTTGCTCACTGCCTGCCGTGAGACACCCAGGGCCTCTCCCAGATTTTCCTGGGACAGTTCCCGCTCTTTTCTGTAGTTCAAAATTCGCTCGCCCAGTGTCATCCACCATCACATCCCTTCTGTCTTCTGATATCATGGTATCAGACACAGGGCCATTCAGCTACCATGTGATCGTTTCCCGGTGTCAATCCCCCGTTGCACCCGCTGTCATCGGACAGTTGCCCTCCACGACGGCACAGATGGCCGCCTTTACTGCCCGCATGGACAGGTCCAGGGACATGCTGGGCTGGCCGGGCTTATCCACCACCTGCTCCGGTAAAAAGGGGATGTGGATAAATCCGTTACCCACTCCGGGATGTCGTTCCTCCAGATCGTGCCGCACCTGGTACAGCACATGGTTGCACACAAAGGTCCCGGCGGACAGGGAGATCTGGGCGGGCACCCCCACTCTCTGAATGGCCTCCACCATGGCCTTCACCGGCAAGTTGGTGAGATAGGCGTCCGGCCCGCCGGGCACAACCGGTTCGTCCGCGGGCTGGTTGCCGGCGTTGTCCGGGATGCGGTAGTCGTCCAGGTTCACCGCCACTCGCTCCACGCTCACCGCCGCCCGGCCTCCGGCCTGGCCGATGGACAGCACTGCGTCGGGGCAATGTTCCTTTACGGCCTGCATCACCTTCCGGGGTGCCTCATAGCGCACCGTGGGCAAAATCAGCTTTATAATTTCCGCCCCGGCGACGGTATCCGGCAGCCGCTCCACCACCTCGGCGGAGGGATTGCGGGTCTCCCCGCCGAAGGGCTCAAACCCGGTTACCAGGATTTTCATTTGTCTCATCCTTTCCGCTTCTGCCTCGTCGCCGCAACGTCCGCTCTGCGGCGAACTTTTCACCCGCTCTCTCGCGTCTCCTCTCCCAAACGAACCCGCTGCCGCGGGGCTTCGTTTGGGTTTTTCATCTGTGGTCAGAGCCGGTCATTTTTTCAATTTCTGCCACTCTGATACCGCCAGCTCGTCACAGCGATTGTTATAGGGGTTGTCCGCATGGCCCTTGACCCAGTGGAGGTGGACCTGGTGCTTGTCGCACAGGTCCAGCAGCTGCCCCCACAGGTCCGGGTTCAGGGCGGGCTTTTTATCGCTCTTGACCCAGCCCCGCGCCCGCCAGCCCCTGGCCCAACCCTTTTGCAGGGCGTCAATCACATATTTGGAGTCGGAGTAGAGCTCCACCTCGCAGGGCTCTTTCAGCGCCTCCAGCCCCCGGATAACCGCGGTGAGTTCCATCCGGTTGTTGGTGGTGGAGGCGTCTCCCCCACTCATCTCCTTTTTATGTTCGCCGTAGAGCAAAATCGCGCCCCAGCCTCCCGGGCCGGGATTGCCCGAACAGGCCCCGTCGGTATATAGCGTCACAGTCTTCATGATCTCCTCCTTGGGCACGAAGTTGCCCCATCTTCTTATGCGTCCTTTTTGGTAAACTGGGAGACAGCCAGACAGGCCAACCCAATGCCCAGCATACCCAGGGCGGAATTGGTGTCGATCTGTTTCAGAATGGTGAGTACGGCCACCGCCACGCCCATGGCGGCGGCAATTCCCTTGAGAATCACATCCACCAGGGCGGCGGTCTTCTCCCCGCTCTCCTGCTCCTCTGTCCGCTCCCGTCCCTGCATCAGCTCATCCACAGAGATGCCGAAGATCTCCGCCAGACGGGGCAGGGAGCTCACATCGGGGAAGGACAGATCCCGTTCCCATTTGGAGACCGCCTTGTCCGTCACACCCATTTTCTCCGCCAGCTCCAGCTGGGTCATACCCTGTTCCTTTCGAAGGGAAGCAACCATTGCTCCAAACGTCTGCCTTTGTTTTTTCATGGGGTCAGCACTCCTTTTGTTTGATGTCCGCATCCTATCATGCCTCCCTGTTCGGCTCAACCGACGGACAGTTTCCGCCGGTAGACCCGCAGTTTACCAAAAGTAGAGTGGAGTTTCCCCCCATCTCACCGCAGTTCGAAAGGAAGAGCGCGAAGCCTCCGCCCGCGCCCTTTCTCTCTCTTTTGAGTTTTCCACAAAATCCACAAAGTTTTCCTCAGCCTGCATCAAACATACTCTGAGTATTCCAAAAAAAGAATTCCCTGTATTTTCTTCAAAGGTCGTTCAGAATTTCCTTTCGTTTCTGCTCATATTCCTCTTTGGTGAGCAGGCCCGCTTCCCTCAGGCTCTCCAGCTGCCTCAGTCTGCCCTTGGCGTCCAGGGCATTGGACGCCACAGGCGTCTGTCCGGTGGACGGAGGGCTCTGCACCTGTTGCGTATCGTCCTCCGTATAAACCTCCAGGGTGGGGATCCCTTTTTTCCCAAAGGTGTTCACACCGTTCATAACGGTGATCACCACCGCGATCAGCGTCCACAGCAGGCCGAAGGCGCCGAAGGTGGGAATGACGATAAACAGTCCAATGCACACGAAAATCAGACCGCCCACAAAGCCCACAGCGGACTGGGCCCGGCTGGGCTTGACGCGGATGTTTCTTCTGGCCATTCCGGCACCTCCTGTTCAACCTTATTCCTGGGTCTGTTCCGCTTCGGTCTCTTCTCCGGCCTCGCTCTCCGGCTCCTTGTCCGCCAGAGCCATGGCGATGACCCGGTCCCCGTCCTCTTTCATACGCATGACGATGACGCCCTGGGTGGCCCGGCCCGCCAGGCGGATGGACTCCACCCCGGTGCGCAGCAGGGTGCCGGACTGGGTGACCAGCAGCAGATCCTCCGTGCCGTCCACCACTTTGATGCCCACTACCCGGCCGGTCTTGGCGGTGACCGCATAGTTCTTGATGCCGATGCCGCCCCGGTTGGTGATCCGGTAGTCCTCCACCGGGGTGCGTTTGCCGAATCCGTTCTCTGTAATGGTGAGGACCGCCTTGCCCTGGGTGGCCCGGGCAGCGCCCACCACAAAGTCTCCCGGACGCAGCCGGATCCCCCGCACGCCCATGGAACTACGCCCGGTGGGCCGCACATCGGTCTCCGGGAAGCAGACGGCCATACCGTCGTGGGTGGCGATGAGGATATTCTTGGAGCCGTCGGTCTCCCGCACCACCATCAGCTCGTCCCCGTCCTCCAGGGTGATGACCCGCAGGCCGTTGTTGCGCAGGTTCTTCAGCGCGTCCATGGCCAGCCGCTTCACCGTGCCGTTGCGGGTGATCATCACCAGATAGCGGCCGTCGTCGGAGATGTCCCGGGTGTGGATCATGGCGGACACCTTCTCCCCCGCCTCCACCTGGAGCACATTCACCATATTGGTGCCCCGGGCGGTGCGGCCCGCCTCCGGGATCTGGTATCCCTTCTTCCGGAACACCCGGCCCTTGTCGGTGAAGAAGAGAATATAGTCATGGGTGGAGGCGGTGAACACGGTGTTCACATAGTCCTCCTCCCGGGTGGACATGGATTTCTTGCCCATGCCGCCCTTGCCCTGGGCGGCGTACTCTTTGGCGCTGGTGCGCTTGATGTAGCCGCCGGCAGTCATGGTGAACACGCACTGCTCCTCGGCGATGAGATCCTCCACATCCAGGTCGTCCTCGGCAAAGCCGATCTCCGTCTTGCGCTCGTCTCCGTACTTGTCCCGGATCTCCATGAGCTCATCCTTGAGCACGCCCCGGAGCATCTTCTCGTCGCTGAGCAGCTGCTGGAAGTAGCGAATGCGGTCCTCCAGCTCCTTGTACTCCGCCTCCAGCTTCTCCCGGTCCAGTCCCTGCAGGGCCTTCAGGCGCATATCCAGAATGGCCTGGGCCTGGACGTCGTCCAGGCTGAAGCGGGCCATCAGCTTTTCCTTGGCGTCGTCATAGCTGGTGCGGATGATGTGGATGACCTCGTCGATGTTGTCCTGGGCAATGAGCAGGCCCTCCAGCAGATGAGCCCGCTCCTGGGCTTTTTTCAGGTCATACCGGGTGCGCCGGGTGATGACCTCCTCCTGGAAGGCGATATACTCGTCCAGGATCTGCCGCAGGGTGAGCACCTTGGGCTGCTTCTGGTTGTCCACCAGGGCCAGCAGGATGACGCCGAAGGTGGTCTGCATCTGGGTCTGGGCAAACAGCCGGTTCAGGGTGACCTGGGGATTGGCGTCCTTCTTCAGCTCGATGACAATGCGCATACCCCGCTTGCCGTCGGACTCGTCCCGCAGGCCGGAGATGCCGTCCAGCCGCTTCTCCTTCACCTGGTCCGCGATGTTCTCCACCAGCCGGGCCTTGTTCACCTGATAGGGCAGCTCGGTGACGATGATCCGGGTGCGGCCGTTTCCGAACTCCTCCATCTCCGTGCGGGCCCGGACCTTCAGGTGGCCCTTGCCGGTGGCGTAGGCCTGCCGGATGCCCGCCCGGCCCACAATGATGCCCCGGGTGGGGAAATCCGGCCCCTTGATGTGTTCCATCAGGTCGTCCAGAGTGGCGTTTTCATCGTCCAGCACACACACGCAGGCGTCGATGACCTCCCGCAGGTTGTGGGGGGGAATGTTGGTGGTCATGCCCACGGCAATGCCGGAGGAGCCGTTCACCAGCAGGTTGGGAAACCGGGAGGGCACCACCCGGGGCTCCTTCAGGGATTCGTCGAAGTTGGGGTCCCAGTCCACCGTGTCCTTGTCGATGTCCCGCATCATCTCGTTGGCGATCTTGGCCATGCGGGCCTCGGTATAACGGTAGGCGGCCGGGGGGTCGCCGTCCACGGAGCCGAAGTTGCCGTGGCCATCCACCAGGGGGTAGCGCATGGAGAAGTCCTGAGCCAGCCGGACCATGGCGTCGTACACGCTGGCGTCGCCGTGGGGATGGTATTTACCCAGCACGTCGCCCACGCAGGTGGCGGATTTCTTGAAGGGCTTGTCGGAGGTCAGGCCGCTTTCGTACATGGAGTAGAGAATCCGGCGGTGCACCGGTTTCAGGCCGTCCCGCACATCGGGCAGGGCCCGGGCCACGATGACGGACATGGCGTATTCAATGAACGCCGTCTGCATCTCATGCTCCAGGTTGATATTTACAATTTTCTGATTGGGAAAGGAGATATCCCGGCTCAGATATTCATCTTGTTTTGACATAGTCAGCTTAATCCCTTTCTGTCCAAGGCGTTAATAGTCCAGGTTCACCGCCTTGAAGGCGTTGCGCTCAATATACTCCCGGCGGGGCTCCACCTTCTCCCCCATGAGCAGGGTGAAGATCTCGTCCGCCTTTACCGCGTCCTCCATGGTGATGCGCTTGAGGGTGCGGGTCTCCGGGTTCATGGTGGTGTCCCACAGCTCGTGGGCATCCATCTCGCCCAGGCCCTTGAACCGGCTGATATCCACCTTGGCGTTGGGGTTGTCCCCCCGCAGCTCGGCGGAGATCTTGTCCCGCTCCTCTTCCGAGAAGGCCAGCCGGGTGGTCTTGCCCCGGGTCAGCTTGAACAGGGGGGGCACGGCGGCGTACACATAGCCCCGGTCGATGAGGGGCCGCATGAACCGGAAGAAGAAGGTGAGCAGCAGCGTGCGGATGTGAGAGCCGTCCACATCGGCATCGGCCATGATGATCACCTTGTGATAGCGCAGCTTGCTGTCGTCAAATTCGTCCCCCAGGCCGGCGCCCAGGGCGGTGATCACCGGCTGGAGCTTATCGTTGCCGTAGACCTTGTCCGCCCGGGCCTTCTCCACGTTGAGCATCTTGCCCCACAGGGGGAGAATGGCCTGGAACCGGGAGTCCCGGCCCTGCTTGGCGGAGCCCCCTGCGGAGTCGCCCTCCACGATATAGATCTCGGTGAGGGCCGGGTCCCGCTCGTTGCAGTCGGCCAGCTTGCCCGGCAGGGTGGCCCCCTCCAGGGCATTTTTCCGACGGATGGACTCCCGGGCGCGGCGGGCGGCCTCCCGGGCACGGTTGGCCATCATGGCCTTTTCCAGAATGGCCTTGCCCACGGCGGGATTTTCCTCCAGGAACTGCTCCAGCTTGTCGGACACCACGTTGTTCACCAGGGTGCGGATCTCGCTGTTGCCCAGCTTGGCCTTGGTCTGACCCTCGAACTGGGCTTCGGTGAGCTTCACCGAGATGACGCAGGTCAGACCCTCCCGGCAGTCCTCGCCGGAGACCTTGTCATCCCCCTTGAGCAGGTTGGCCTTTTTCCCGTAGGCGTTGAGCACGTTGGTCAGCGCCCGTTTGAAGCCCTCCTCGTGCATGCCGCCCTCCGGGGTGTGCACGTTGTTGGCAAAGGAGACGATGACCTCGTTGTAGCTGTCGTTGTACTGCAGGGCGATCTCCGCCATGGAGTCGTCCCTGGTGCCGGACATGTAGATGACCTGCTCGTGAAGAGGGGTCTTGTTCTTGTTGATGAAGGTGACAAACTCCCGGATGCCTCCCTCATAGTGCATGGTCTCCTCCTGCTCCTGGCCGGGCCGGCGGTCCGCCATGAGGATGCGCACGCCGGCGTTGAGGAAGGCCTGCTCCCGCATGCGCTTGTGCAGGGTGTCGTAGTCGTATACCGTGTCCTCAAACATCTGGGGATCTGGCTTGAACACCACCTCGGTGCCGGTGTGGTCGGTGGTGCCGATGATCTTCATCTCCTGGGTGATATTCCCCCGGGAGAACTTCATCTCGTAGATCTGGCCGTTTTTGTGCACCCGCACTTCCAGCCACTCGCTCAGGGCATTGACCACGCTGGCGCCCACACCGTGCAGGCCGCCGGACACCTTGTACCCGCCGCCGCCGAATTTGCCGCCGGCGTGGAGTACGGTGTACACCACCTCCAGGGCGGGGCGGCCGGTCTGGGCCTGGATATCCACCGGAATGCCCCGGCCGTTGTCGGTGACCCGGATGACGTCACCCTCCAGAATCTCCACCGTGATCTGATCACAATATCCCGCCAGGGCCTCGTCGATGGCGTTGTCCACGATCTCATACACCAGGTGGTGGAGACCGGAGGACGAGGTGGAGCCGATATACATGCCGGGGCGCTTGCGCACCGCCTCCAGCCCCTCCAGGACCTGGATTTCCGAGGCGCTGTATTCATGCTCCACCATGGTGGGATTGTGCTCTTTTTGTTCAGACATAATTTTTCCTCCGCTTGCTGTACTCATACCAAATCGATGTCCCCGCCGGACGGACAGGGACATCTCTCCCCGGCACCCGATGCGGCCGGGACGTTTTTACTCCAAGGGACAGAAGTCCGTATCGTCCGCCAGATCTTCCTCCGGCTCGAATCCGTCGTCCACCAGCTCTGTGGTCCTCATGCGGCGGGCATCCTTGGCCTCCTCCACCTTTTGATAGATCAGCTCTTTGACCATCTTGGGATTTTTTACGCTGACCAGATCCAGGTGGGGGGAGGTCTTGTCCGAAGAATAGACGCAGATGGTGCCCACGCCGAAGATTCTCTGAAACAGGGAGCGGCTCAGCTCCAGATCCCGCACCCGGTAGAGGAGGACTTCCTCCTCCTTCAGGTTGAGCACGCCTGTCTCCCGGAAAATACGGTCCTTGCTCAGACGGTACCGGGTAAAGCTGATGGGCAGACCAAAGTAGCGCTTCCGGTCTTTCCACAAATAGTTGATGGATTCCATACTCTGTTTCCTCCCATTTTATTCAAATCCATTTTGTTCTGCCCGGCGGATCAGCGTCGCCGTGTTGACCTGGGAGAGATAGACTACCGGCTCCTCTCTCCCCTGCTGACACAATATGAAAGATCTGGGCAAGTCGTTGCCCACGTAGGTGACCTGTCCCTGCTCTTCCGCCCGGTCCAGAAACTTTCTGGTGCGGAAGGACCAGGTGGTGTTATCCAGGTCAAAAATCCCCAGGATGGATGAATCCGGGATCATGATGGACTGTCCAAGGTGAAGATACATGCTGTGTTCTCCTGTTCAAATGAGTGCGCCGTTCCGGATGTGAAATGCCTTTCCCACCCTTAAATTTGCCAGCTTCTCCTCCTCACAGCAGGTGATGAATACCTGGCCGGAGGTGATGCGGTTGAGGACGAATTCCTGTCTTCTGGCGTCCAGCTCAGAGAGCACGTCGTCCAGCAGCAGCACCGGCCACTCCCCGGTATCCTGGAAAAAGAGATCCCGGGCCGCCAGCTTCAAAGACAGCGCTGCGGTACGCACCTGCCCCTGGGAGGCAAAGGACTTGGCGGAATTCCCGTCGATTTCCACTGCCAGTTCGTCCTTGTGCGGTCCGGTCAGGCAGGAGCGGGAGTCGATTTCCGCCTGTCTGTGGCGCTCCTGGTGTTCCAGCAGCTGATGGAAGATCTGTTTCGGATTCGCCATGGGATCTGCGACGGTGGATACCGTCTGATACCGCAGCGCCAGTTCCTCCCTGCCCCCGGAGCATTGGGTGTGCACGGCGGGGGCCGTCTGATTCAGCTTCCGGACAAAGTGGGCCCGGTAATGGATCAGAATGGCGCCGCACTGAGCCATGCGCAGGGAATAGTCATCCAGGGTATCCAGCAGGGAGGGCTTTTCCTCCCAGTCCTTCAGGATCCGCAGCTTCTGCTCATGGAGCCGGCTGTACTCCGCCAGGGCGGCGGCGTATTTGGGGCGAAGCTGACAGATACAGCTGTCCAGAAACTTTCTCCGCTCCGCCGCCCCTGCCCGGATCAGATTCAGATCCTCCGGGCAGAAGAGCACGGTGGTCAGCAGTCCGGACAATTCTGCCGCGGATTTCAGCCGCACCCCGTTGGACCAGAGCTGCCGCCGGACCCCTCTGGCCAGATGTGCCTCCAGGATGTAGTCCCGCTGCCGGCTGAAGATCTCCGCCTTCAGAAAGGCCCGGTCAATTCCGAACTGGATCAGATCCCGGTCATATCTGGCCCGGTGGGAGGAGGCGGAGGACAGATAGGCCACCGCCTCTAACAGATTGGTCTTTCCCTGGGCGTTGTCTCCCACAATCACATTGACGCCGGGGTGAAATGTGACGTCCGCGTGCACGTAATTCCTGAAAAAATCCAGGGAAATGGATTTGACGATCATTCCACAATCAGAGCGATCTCTCCGCCCAGTTCCACCCGGTCTCCGGCCCGGATCTTCTTGCCCCGCATGGTGCACACCTGGCCGTTTACCAGCACTTCGCCGTCCTGAATGACAGCTTTGGCCTCTCCGCCGGTGGCGGTCACGTTGGCAAACTTCAGAAGGGAGTCCAGTTTGATGAACTCCGTGGTGATTTTTATATGTTCTTCCTGCATAATAATTCCTTTCCAAGGGCGGAACCAGGTCCGCCCTGCGGCACTTATTCCCCTGGCTTCAGTCTCACCGGCAGGACCATATAGAGGAAGCTGTCCGGCTCCCCGGTCTTCGGGAGGATCAGGCAGGGAGAGGTGGGGGTGTTCAGCTCCATGCGGATCCGGTCCGCCGGCGCAGCTTTGATTGCCTCCAGCAAAAACCGGTTGTTGAAACCGATCTCCAGGCCCTTGCCGTCCCCGGTGATGGGGCAGCAGTCAAAGACCGAGCCGATGGCGGTCCTGGAGGTGATGGAGAGGGAGCCGTTGTCGAATTTGCAGCGCAGCGGGCTCTTCAGCTTCTCATTGATGATGAGGGAGGCCCGGTCGATTGACATCTGAAGGGCCGCTGTGTCCACTTCCAGACTGATGGAGTTATTGGACGGGATGGTCTGACGGTAGTTCAGGAATTCTCCCTCCAGTCTCCGGGCCACCAGCAGAGTGGAGCCAATGGCGAAGGTGATGTGGCGGGTACCCTCCGTGATGGTGACCTCCTCATCGCTGTCCGCGCAGATTTTATCCACCTCATTCAGGGCGGCGCCGGGCACCACGAAGGAAAACTGTTCCGAGCCCTCTTTCCGGAGGATTTTCTCCCGGCGCAGGGCCAGCCGGTATCCGTCCACGGCCACCATGGTCAGCTCGTCTTCCGCCACTTCAAACAGAGCTCCGGTGTGAACCGGTCTGCTCTCGCTGTCGCTGACCGCGAAAATCACCCGGGAAATCATGGCGTGGAGGGTGCCCTGCGTGACGGCGAGGCGGTTGCCCTCGTCCACTGTGGGCAGTTCCGGGAACTCCTCCGCGCTGCTGCCCATAATATCAAAGGAGGTAAAGCCGCAGTCGATGTGGACTTTGTTTCCCTCCGTGGCAATGCTGACGATGTCATCGGGAAGTTTCCGGATGATCTCGCTGAACAGACGGGCAGGCAGGATGATGGAACCGGTCTGGGGCACCGTGGCCTCCACCGTGGTGGTGATCCCGGTTTCCAGATTGTATCCGCTGACCCTCAGACAGCCGTCTGCCGCCTCCAGAAGGACGCCTTCCAGAGCCACCATGGAGCTTTTGGCAGCGACAACCCGGCCGGCTGTGGTAACAGCGGTTTGGAGCAGAGCTTTTTCACAGGAAAATTTCATGGCAGGTTCCTTTCTCTCCCCTGCCGCAGGGAAAGGGGAGGATTTTAAAAATTCGTAGATCGCAGTAGGGCCGGCGGAAGTTGTGGAAAACCTCTCAATGCGTTGGTATGACTGGGAGACAGGAAGCTCAGAACTTCCACACAACTTCCACAGGGCAAACGGGGACGTCCGGCCGCGGAAATTCTTCCACACACATCCACAGCACAGTCCGCAGAATTGTGGAAGTTCCAGGCGAAACACAGCCCGGCGGACGGCCGGGGAAAGGCAGGGCTCAGTAAGCGGAGTTGACCGCGTTGGTGATATCCCGGATGATCTCGGTCAGCTCAGGTTGGGTCTTCATGTTTTTCTCCACCCGGTTGATGGAGTTGAGCACCGTGGAGTGGTGCCGGCCGCCGAACTGTTGACCGATTTCCGCCAGGGAGAGCTGGGTCATCTCCCGGATGATGTACATGGCCACGTTTCTGGCGGTGGAGATCTCCTTGTTCTGACTCTGTCCCCGCAGCGCTTCGCTGTCCAGCTCATAGAAGCGGGCCACTTCCTGGATGATGGTGTCGGCAGAGGGGAGAAAATCCTCCTTTGCCCGGAGGATGTCCCGGACGGCCCGGATGGTGTTCTCCACATCCACCTGGGCGCCCATCAGTTCCTGGAAGGCCATGATCTTGTTGACCACCCCTTCGATCTGACGGACGTTGGCGGTGATGTTTTCCGCCACATAGCTCAGCACAGGCTCGGGTAGGACGATTCCCCGTTCCAGGGATTTGTTCTTCAAAATGGCCATGCGGGTCTCGTAGTCCGGGGGCTGGATGTCGGCGGGGAGACCCTGCTCAAACCGGGTTTTCAGCCGCTGCTCCAGACGGAGCATCTCCTGGGGAGGCCGGTCGGAGGTGAAGACGATCTGCTTGCCCTGCTCGTAGAGGGTATTGAAGGTGTGGAACAGCTCTTCTTCGCTGGAGTCCTTGCCGGCGATGAACTGTACGTCATCCATGAGGAACAGATCCACCGTGCGGTATTTGTTCCGGAATTCCTGCATGTCCAGGCCCCGGCGCAGGCTGGTGATCAATTCGTTGACAAAATCCTCACTTTTGATGTACATGATCCGGTACTCCGGATGGTGTTCATGGACCCGGTTGGCGATGGCGTGGAGCAGGTGGGTTTTGCCCAGGCCGGACTGCCCGTAAATAAACAGGGGGTTGTAAGCCCCGCCGGGCTCGTCCGCCACCTTTTCCGCGGCGGTGAAGGCAAATTTGTTGGTGGAACCCACCACAAAACGGTCAAAGGTGTAGGCCAGATAGGGACTGTCTGTTTTCTGGGCGGCGGCTCCGGACTGGTACTTGGCCCGCTCCTCCGGGAGCAGAAGGGCCACGCCAATGTCAAAGGCGAACAGCTCCTTCAGGCTTTTTTCCACAGTGGGGAGAAATCGGGTTTTGATGATGTTTCGCTTGAAGTCGGTGGGGACGCAGAGCACCAGTCTGGTATCCTCCAGAGCGATGGCCTCCACGTCTCCAAACCAGGTGTCGATGGCCACGGCAGTCATGTCGTTTTCCATCAGGCTTTTTACTTTTTCCCACACGTCGGCGGCTGATTTAATGGACGGCATTCTGTTATGTCACCTCAAAAGATAGGCAGATAAGCACTGCGCATGGGAGCGGTCAGACTAAAGCGGCCCGATGCCCCGTGCGCAGGAGTATTATTAACTAATAGATTATATCAAAAATCAGGAGCATTCACAAGAGTTTCTTTTTTTATAATGTAGGACCGGGAAAAGGCGGAAAATTGGCAACTGCGACGGGATGGACGGAGTGCGTTGTGGCGGCAGGAAAAGAGCGGCACAAGATCTTGTATCGGGAAGAAACAGCACCACAACCAGGGCCGGAAAGTAGATTTTTCTTTGAATTTTGGTTGACACCGGGGAAGAAATCCGGTATAATCCCCTATGCGCCAGTTGCGCGCGAAGAAATGTAAACCGCGTTCCCTTTACGGGGACGTTGTGGAAGCGGCGGCTGTGCCGCCGCCATTTTATACAGGAGGTGTTCCCGTATGGTTCGTACCTATCAGCCCAAGAAGAGCCACCGCTCCAAGGTCCACGGCTTCCGCAAGCGTATGGCTACCGCCAATGGCCGCAAGGTTCTGGCCCGCCGCCGTATGAAGGGCCGCGCCCGCCTGACTCACTGATGGCGGAAACATCGGGATGAATAGAAGACAGGCCGGGGCGCGGGATTTTTCCCTCGCCCCTGTGTCCGTTTTCCAGGATTCCCAGGCAACTGAGATGAAAGAGGTATTATCCCCGTGAAAAAGACTGTGTCGCTGAAGGAAAATCATCTGTTCCGCCGGTTGTACCAAAAGGGAAAAACCGCGGCGGACAGCCGGCTTGCCCTTTATGTGCGGCGCAGCGGGAGAGAGAAAAACCGGCTGGGTCTGACGGTGTCCACCAAGGTGGGCTGCGCCGTGGTGCGCAACCGGGTGCGCCGCCGCCTGCGGGAGGTGTACCGTCTCCACGAAAACCAGCTGGCGGACGGGATGGATGTGGTGATTGTGGCACGGGTCCGGGCCGCCCACAGCAGTTACTGGCAGCTGGAGGCGTCCTTTCTCAAGCTGGCGGACAAGCTGGGTCTGATGAAAAAGGGGGAGCGGGAGCTGTGAAGAGTCTTCTGCTGGCTCTGATCCGGTTTTACCGAAAGAATATCTCCCCCTCCCGGCCCCCCTGCTGCTGTTTTATTCCCTCCTGTTCCACCTACGCCCTGGAGGCCATTGAGGTCCACGGGGCGCTGAAGGGCGGGCTACTGGCCGTCTGGCGGCTGCTGCGGTGCCATCCATTCCACAGGAAAACGTCTTTCATCTATGACCCGGTGCCCCCCAAGGGGCACTGGAGATCACCTGTATCTTAGGAGGCCCTGTATGGATTTTCTTCAAATCATCATGAC
Organism: uncultured Oscillospiraceae bacterium; assembly: GCA_944385435.1. Lineage (GTDB taxonomy): Bacteria > Bacillota > Clostridia > Oscillospirales > Oscillospiraceae > Enterenecus. The sequence continues at coordinate 7,437 of CALWXG010000038.1, read as the reverse complement.
GCCGTTCAGCTGGCTGCTGGAGACCTTCTGCCGGTTTTTTGACAGCTACGGCATCGCATTGATCCTGTTCACCATTATCATTAAGATCATCCTCTTCCCCCTGAACCTGAAGGGCAAGAAGAGCATGATCAAGATGAATCTGGTCTCCGGTCAGCTCAAGGAGATCCAGAAGCGGTGCGGCAACGACCGGGAGCGGTACAATCAGGAGGTCCAGAAGTTCTACGAGGAGAACAAGGTCAGCCCCACCGGCGGCTGCCTGTGGTCCTTTATCCCCCTGATCATCCTGTTCCCCCTGTACGCCATCATCCGCCGGCCCTTCCGGTACATGATGGGTCTGAGCGACTCCGCCATCTCCTCGGTGGCCAGCGCCCTGGACTGGGCGGGCAGGACCGGCAGCGAATTTGTCGCCAACTCCGGCTATAACGAGCTGACCCTGTCCTCCTGGCTGACGCCGGACAACCTGGCCATGGCCACCGGCGCGGCGGGCTCCAGCCTGTTCATCATCAACTTTAATTTTCTGGGAATGGATCTGTCCCTGATTCCCTCGCTGAAATTCTGGGAGGGCGGACTCGACTGGAACTCCTTCGGCCTGTTCCTCATGCCCATTGTCTCCGCCGCCCTGTCCGTGGTGTCCATGCTGGTAATGCAGCGCACCAACCAGATGAACCGGAACCAGGAGATGGACAAGACCACCAAGTCCACCAACCGCACCATGATGATCATCCAGCCCCTCATCTCCCTGTGGATCGGCTACTCCATGCCCGCCGGCCTGTGTGTATACTGGATTGCCAACTCCCTGCTGATGATGGTCCAGGAGGTCATCTGCGGCAGAATCCTGCGCAAGGACTATGAAGCTGCCCGGAAGGAGATGGAGGCCCAGGCCAAGAAGGCCCGGGAAGAGGAGAAGGAGCGCCGGCGCATCGCCGCCGAGCGCAAGGCCGCCGCCATCGCTGCCGGCACCTACAAGAAGGGCAAGCAGCTACACCAGGGCAAGAGCAAGGAAAAGGGAGTGGACCTGTCCGCCAGCCGGGAGGGCCTGCGGGCCTATGCCCGCGGCCGGGCCTATGATCCCAACCGCTATCCCACGACTCCTTACCGGGATCCGGACGCCAAATACAAGAAGTCGGAGCCGGAGCAGCCGGAGGCCCTCACCGAAGAGGAGAAGGAGATTCTGAAGGAGAACAACATCCCCATTCCCCAGGAGCCGAACCCGACCCCGGAGCAGAAGCCCGTGGAGGCATCCGCGCTGCTGCCTGAGGAACAACCTGCCGCGGACGGCGGCGGGGAGGTCTCCGAAGGGGATTACGAGGCCCCCTATGCGGAGTCTGAGCAAGAGGACGAGCAGACCAATTCCAACAGCTAAAGGAGTGCAGCTCTGTGCAAAAATATATTGAAGTCACTGCCAAGACCGAAGAGGAAGCCATTGCCAAGGGGCTGGCTCAGCTTGGTCTGGACCGGGATGATGTGTCCGTGGAAATTCTGGATCGGGGCAAGACCGGTTTTCTGGGAATCGGTTCCGTTCCCGCCAAGGTGAAGCTGACCTACGAGGCCCCCGAGGAACCCGCCCCCGCCCCCGTGCAGGAGCCGGTGAAACCCGTGCCCCAGGAGCCCAGACAGGAGAAAAAGTCCCCGCAGCCCCGGCCCCGGAAGGAGCAGCCCCGGGGGGAGGAGGCCAAAAAGCCCGCCCCTGCGCCCCAGCCCGCTGACGCTCCGGCACAGCCCGGTGAGGACGCCGTGGCCGAGGCCATTGTGAAGTTCCAGACCGGCCTGTTTGCCCATATGGGCGTGGAGGCCACCCCTGTGGTCACCCGGGATGGGGACACCTATCAGGTGGTGCTGGAGGGTGAGAACATGGGTGCCCTCATCGGCCACCGGGGGGAGACGCTGGACGCCATCCAGCAGCTCACCGGCTATACCGTCAACCGCGGCCGCAGCCACCGGGTGCGCATCCACGTGGACGCGGAGGGCTATCGCGCCCGCCGGGAGGAGGCCCTGGAGCGCCTGGCCAGAAAGACTGCCCAGAAGGCGGTGAAGTACCGCCGGAATGTGACCCTGGAGCCGATGAACGCCTATGAGCGCCATGTGATTCACGCCGCCCTTCAGGACGTTCCCGGTGTGACCACCTATTCCACCGGCACGGAGCCCAACCGCCGTACTGTGGTGGCATACGACCCCAGCAAGCGATAATCTCATTCAGGGCCGCCCGCCGAATTATCCGGCAGGGCGGCCCTGTTTTATACATTCCGAAATATCCTGTACAAGAACAACAAGGAGGAATCAAATATGCGCCGGGAAAAAAGCTGCGGAGCGGTGCTGTACCGCCGGGAGCAGGGTGAGGTCACCTATCTGGTGCTCCACAGCACCCTGGGCCACTGGACCCTGTGCAAGGGCCATGTGGAAGGAGCGGAGACAGAGCAGGAGACCGCGCTGCGGGAGATCCGGGAGGAGACCGGACTGACCGCCCGTTTTGCGGAGAGCTTCCGGGAGGTGATCACCTACTCCCCTGCCCCGGATGTGACAAAGGACGTGGTGTTCTTTCTGGCGGAGGCGGGAGACGGGATCCCGGTGTGCCAGCCGGAAGAGGTGTCAGAACTCTGCTTTCTGCCCTTTGACCAGGCTGCGGCCCTGCTCACCCACGCCTCCGACCGGGAGACGCTGGAGAAGGCCAGCCGGTTCCTGGCGGGCCGGTAAAGGGAGAGGTGGAGAGACATGCCCACCCCGCTGTATGACAACCTGCGGGATCTGGCCCGACGCAATCCCCTGCGCTTTGACATGCCCGGCCACCACGGGGTGATGGAGTCTGCCCCTCTGGGAGCTGTGGCCCTGGACTTCACGGAGACGGGCTGTACCGGGGACCTGTTCGGCTCCGGGGGGGACGCCATCGAGGAGGCGGAGAACCTGTGGGCCCGGCGGTTCGGATTTGACGCCTGCCTCTTCCTCACCGGGGGTTCCACCCAGGGGGTGCACACCGGTCTGGCGCTGCTGGCCGGAACCGGTTCCGCCGTGGCCCTGGACCGGGGCAGCCACCGCTCTGCTTACCACGCCCTGGCCCTGCTGGATCTGACGCCCCATTACCTCCGCAGGCCCTGGCTGGCGGAGGAGGGGGTCACCGGGCCCATCCCGCCGGACTGGGTGGAACAGACCCTGAGACAACACCCTGAGATAAACACAATCTGTATTACATCGCCGACTTATTACGGGGTATTATCGGATATACCCGCCATTGCCCGGGTCTGTCACGCCTGCGGGGCGAAATTGATGGTGGACGGCGCCCATGGCGCCCATCTGCCCTTTCTGGGCTATGAGGGGTTCCGGGCGGCGGATGTGGTGGTGATGTCCGCCCATAAAACCCTGCCGGCGCTGGGGCAGAGCGCACTGCTCTTTGCCAACGGACGGTCCCTGGACGAGCTGCGGCGGATGGGGTCGGTGTACGGTTCCTCCTCCCCCTCCTACCTGCTGATGGCCAGTCTGGACACCGCCCGGGACTATATGGAGCGGGAGGGCACGCGGCGGTACCGGCAGACGGTGCAGTGGACGGGGGAATTGCGGGAGCGGTTTCCGGCGCTGCGTCCGGGGAATGTGGAGCTGGACCCCGCCCGGTTTGTCCTTTGCTGTACCGACGGCTTTGCCCTGGCGGAGGCGCTGCGCCGGATCGGGATCTTTCCCGAGATGGCGGACCGGGGCCATGTGGTGTTCCTGCTCACCTGCGCAGAGGATGCGGAACGGATTTCCCGCCTGAAGGCGGCGCTGGAACAGCTGGGCGCGGTCCGGGAGCCCGCCCGGTCCCCCTGCCCTCCTCCGCCCGGGCTTCCCCGCCCGGTGCTGACCCCCCGGCAGGCGCTGTTTGCCCCCCGGGAGACCATCCCGCTGGGTCAGGGGGAGGGGCGGATCAGCGCGGGGCAGATCGCGCCCTATCCCCCCGGGATCCCTGTCCTTGCCCCCGGCGAGAGATTGGAGAAAAAACATCTGGTCTATTTGCGTGAAATAGGATATAATATAGATGGCACAGGAATGGAAGCCGTATGCATCTGAATAAAAAGGAGGATCACAGGTATGAAACTGATTATTGCCATCATCAACCACGATGACGCCAACGCTGTGGTGCAGAACTTGTCCAAAAACGGGTTCTCCTCCACCCGGCTGTCCACCACCGGCGGATTCCTGCTGGCCGGGAATGTCACCCTTCTCATCGGTGTGGAGGAGGACAAGGTGCAGACGGCCATCGACGTGATCCACGAGTATTCCCACAGCCGGAAACAGATGATTCCCACCACCACGGAGATGAGCTACAGCTACATTCCCACCATGCCTGTGGAAGTCCGGGTGGGCGGCGCCACCATTTTTGTGGTGGACGTGGAACGGTTTGAGCGCCTGTGAGAGAGCTGCCGGAGACGCTGTCCCACGCCTACCTGATCACAGGGGGAAGTGAGGGCAGCAGACGAGAGTATGCCCGGAGAATGGCGCAGGCCTACCTCTGCCAGGGGGAGCATCCCCCCTGCGGACGCTGTCTCCCCTGCCGGAAGGTGGCGGAGGGGATCCACCCCGACGTATCCTGGGTGGCCCCGGCGGAGGGAAAACGGGAGATCAATGTGGAACAGGCCAGAATGATCCGGACGGACGTGTACATCCGGCCCAATGAGGGTAAGCGGAAGGTGTACATTCTGGACCCCGCGGACAGCCTGAACCCTGCGGCCCAGAATGCCCTGCTCAAGGTGCTGGAGGAGGGGCCGCCCTATGGGGCGTTTCTCCTGCTGGCCGGCCAGCAGGGGAAACTGCTGGACACCATCCGCTCCCGGTGCGAGCACCTGGCCCTCCCGCCTGAAGAGGAGCCGGTGGACCCGCAGCGGCTGCAGAAAGGGGCCAGGCTGGCCCGCCTGCTGCTGGAGGGGGACGAGTTGGAGGTGGCGGAGGGGCTGGCCGCCCTGGAGCAGGAGAAGCTGAAGCCCGCCCAGCTGGCCGAGCTGCTGGCTGTGGCGGAGGAGCAGGCTGCCCGCTCCCTTGCCCTGCAGCCCGTACGGGCCTCGGCAGTGGTCCGGGCGCTGAAGACCTGCAGGGAAAACGCAGTATATAACCCGGGGGCGGGACATGTGCTGGGCTGGCTGGCGGCCACGCTGCACGCCTGAACTGCCGCCCCGAAAGAGAAACAGGGCCGGAGGCGTATCCCGCCTGCCCGGCTGAGAAAATTACGGAGGAACTCCTCACATGACAGAGATCATCGGCGTCCGCTTCAAGGCGGGCGGCAAACAGTATTATTTTGACCCCATGGGGCTGCAGGTGGCAAACGGGCAGAACGTCATTGTGGAGACGGGAAAGGGCCTGGAATACGGCACCTGCGTGCGTCCCAATGGCTTTGTGAACGACGAGGCCGTGGTGCAGCCCCTGCGTCCGGTGGTCCGCCTGGCCACGGAGAAGGATGAGCGCCAGGTGGCGGAAAACCGGAAAAAAGAGAAGGATGCCCTGGGCATCTGTCAGAAGCTGATCGAGCGCCACGGCCTGGAGATGAAGCTGGTGCAGGCGGAGTACAGTTTTGACAGCTCCAAAATCATCTTCTTCTTCACAGCGGAGGGCCGGGTTGATTTCCGCGCCCTGGTCAAGGACCTGGCGGGGGTGTTCCGCGCCCGCATTGAGCTGCGTCAGATCGGTGTGCGGGATGAGGCCAGAATGCTGGGCGGCTTGGGTATCTGCGGAAAACCCTTCTGCTGCGCCCAGTTCCTGGACGAGTTCCAGCCCGTGTCCATCAAGATGGCAAAGACTCAGAACCTCTCCCTCAACCCCACCAAGATCTCCGGCACCTGCGGGCGGCTGATGTGCTGCCTGAAGTATGAGCAGGGGGCCTATGAGGATGCGGTGAAGCGCTGCCCCAAGCAGGAGTCCTTTGTGGAGTGCCCCGATGGGGTGGGCAATGTGTCCTCGGTGGACCTGCTGAAGGAGCGGGTAAAGGTGCGCCTGGAGGACTCCGCCGAGCAGCCCAAGAGCTACCGGGTGAGTGAAATCCGGGTGGTGCGCAGCGGAAAGGGAAAGCGCCCGGAGGATTACGTGGCGCCGCCCAGGGAAGAGCTGGAAAAGCTCCGGTATATTCCGCCGGAAGAGGAGCGGAAGGCCCAGCGGTTTGGGGAGGAAAAGGATCTGGCTGCCCTGCTGGAGCAGTATCTGAATCAGCAGCAGGATCAGGAGCCGCAGAAGGCGGAGGGAAAGTCCAAATCCGGCGGCCGGAACAGCCACCGCAGAAGGGGCGGAAAGAAGGAGACCCAAAATGCGGGCGGCGGCCAGCCGGCGCAGCCGAGGGAAAAACAGCCGGCACAGGCCAAGGAGAAGCAGCAGCCCACCGGACAGGGCAGGCAGCAGGGACAGGCGAAGGCCGCCCAGCAGCCGGCCAAGGCAAAGCCGGCCCAGCCCGCCCAGAACGGGAGCGGGGCGGAGACCGCGCCCTCCGGGGAGAAGAAGCGCAGACCCCGGCACCGTCCCCACCACCGCCGGCCCAAAAATCCCGGCGGCGGAGAACAGAGCCAATGAACAGACAGCCGGCGTTTCAAAACGCCGGCTGTCTGCCTGAATAGAAAAAAAGCGGAGCCAAGGTAGCTACTGATAAAACAGTATCAACAACCAACTGAAACAGGGTAGCTGCCATACGGATTGCGACAGAAAACGGGTAAAAGGTTAAAACCTTCTTGCCCGCTTTTTCTGTGTCGCGTGGAAAAATAGAACAGCATTTTTGCGCTTTCGAGGGATATGATACTACTTGCTCTGTTTCCGCTCTCTGCAAGCCGCATAAATCAAGGCTTTTTGGGCTCTTCGTGTGTGATAGTGGAAGGAAAGCAACCGCAACCCCAGTAATTATGCCGATTGCGGCCGTTTCAATTTTCGATTGGGAAGTGGAACCCTCAAATTTGAGCCAACCAATTGTTGGGTAGGCCTAGAGAACTGGCGCGGAGCAATCGATGGCCGCCACTCTTGACAGCACCTCGAAAAGCGCTGGGCAAAATATGCCGACGGCGAAGAACTCATGAGCGCGCAGAAGAGAGCACCAGGCCGTCGAGCAGCCCAGTGTAGCACTTTTCTCCGTGCGGTCAAGAGTCCCCGCCTGCGGCGGTGGCTGGTGCGGTATGCCTCCGGCTCGGAATCTATAAGCGCTGCATGTGGGCCTGGCAACCGGGATGCGTTTCCACCATCATGCCCGAAGCCTCTTATAAATATAAGCGAGAATTGAAAGCATAGAGGCATCAATATACCTCACCCAAGAACTCTGAATTTATTTGGCGATGTTTCCGAAAATCTACATTGCAATCGACATTGTTCTCTTGAATTACGCTTCTTCATTTGCTATAATAACAGCGAACTGAATATTTTCGCCGATTTCGGCAAAGATATAAAGAGGGGTGCGCTATGCAAATCGAACGCAATGTATATCTGAATAAATTGATTGCTCGCAAGCACAAC
>CALWXG010000037.1 GCA_944385435.1 uncultured Oscillospiraceae bacterium | reverse complement strand
ATAGAAATATCTCCCAAATCAAGCCTGTGAATTAGGATAGAGCTCTTTGGATCATACCCTTTTGTCGCTCAAATCATTTTTATGAATCAGCCGATTCATATGGCTTTGGCAACTCAGGCCAGTCGTGTATATCTTCATGCGTAGACAGCCAGTCATCTCTGTGAATTGGATCATAGAAATCTGCTGAGATTTCGTATATTGTGCTCCAGAAAAAATGAAGCATTTTCCATTGGCCTTCTTCTTTGACCCATTCAATCATCCACCGTCCGATGGAATTCAGAACAGGATACGGGGGTTTCATTCCAAAAGCAGGTCCAAGAATCAACCCGCCATAAGATGGAGCGGAGGTATATGCTTTATGTGTTTTCCAGTTTATTTCTACCAACGGCAGAAGCATATCCGAACAACAATAGAGTCCTTTGTTCTCTGGTGAAAATGGCAAAACCATACCCCTGAAGCCCTCGTCGATCACTCGTTTGTGTCCGATTTTTGCCCCCATCCAATACGGAGGTTCGTCACAGTATCCAGGGCCATCCGATTCCCGTTGGTATTCTGGGTGTTCTGCCAGGAATTTTTTTCGTGTATTTCCAACAGTCCATGACACATCTGGTTTTTGAGAGAAAATATGGTCAATCTTGTCCCAATTCCCACAGTGGAGGTATTGCTCATATCTGCTGTGCACGTTCAAAACGTCGAGCATTTCTCCAATTTCATTGTCATTATCACAGGTTTGGAACATATTCCAATCTACTTTAGGACAAGCATCTGGATCAACCTCGACGCGACCGCACAGGTTGATTGGCTCTAGGCTTGTTCGTACAAACTGTCTGTGCTGTCGAATTTTAAACCGGCCATTCTCTCTGACACAAACTTGATCAATTCGTCCAATTCTATGTGTGGCCAATTGATCAGCCGAGTCAGGAGAAACAGACAGAAACATCCACAGACATTTTGCTTCCTGTTCATCCTCCTGAACTTCTGTAAGCTGACCAAATACCGAAAAAAACTCCTGAATGCCTAATTCCTTGTTTTTTTACTTTGTCTGTGAAAATACTGAGTAATTTCTTCTTCACCATGCATGACGCAGCCATTGATTTCAAGCTCAGCGTCTGCAGTAAACAAATCCACATTCAGTTCCGGGCACCCACATGTAATCTGATTGGCATAGAGACCCATGAGGTTCTCAAGTTCGAAATACGCTGCTGTGGCTTTCATCGACACCTCACCCCTTTCCATGGTCCACTATGGTCTGTGGGTGGCAATTCCCAGCATCTCTCACGTAAACCGCTCCAGCCGGTACATTTTGACTGGGCATATGCAATGGGGCCTAATCGGAAAATTTCCTGCCAGTGGATCTCTTTCATTTTCCACAAGCCGCCTTCTTGGACGAATTGAGTGCGACGTTGTCCAAACAAACGGAACATAGGATAGGGCTCTGATGTGTAGCCAAAGGCCTCCTTTCTACATTCTACGCCGATTGTCAGCCATGTTCCCGTAGCACTTTTCCCATCTGGTGAAAAGCTCAGTACCTGAGACGTGCTCAAATCTGTTCGGAGAAACCCTCCATTTTTCTCAAATGCTGCTGCCAGGCATTTATAAAAACGGACAACTTCGGATCTTCCTTTGACCTCTTGTTTTAAATCACTATGAGAAAAGAGCACATCCTCCCTTCGAGATAGCAATTTGTCAACAATTTGGTCGAATCTTCTGGATTGCACATAAGTTTCATATTGTAATTGTGCATCCTGTACAGCTTTGTAGTCTTTGCTGGTCATATTCTCCCCCCTGCAGTATTTTAGCTGTTTTAATTTTAACATCAGCTATTGCTCCCTCATAGGTTCACAATTATCTCAATTTATCATTTTTTAATGTGGGGTGATGGTGCAGACGCGTACACCGCTGTTACTTATCTACTTTCTTCAGTTTTTTGAGAACGATGGACCTTATATTAAGTAAACGCCCCTGAGAACTCTTAAAAGTGGCCTGTTGCACAATGTAGCCTTTGAGTACAAAAAGAAAATAATGCACAAAAAGTTATTGAGAATCACTAGATTTTTGATTCTCAATAACTTTTTTATTGAAGCGTTTTTTGAAATCAGATTTTGCAGCAGCCTTTTCCCACTTGGTCAGTGCAGAGATTTGTTTTACTGCTGACGTAGGGGAATAAACTGTCACCCCTGCAGGAACAGCCGGTCCAGCAGATTGCGGAAGATGGAGCCGGTGGTGAGCCGCTCCACGGCGTCGGGAGCCACCAGGTCGATGATATCCGCCTGCTCCCCGTCCACATAGACGGTGATCTCACCCAACTTCTGGCCGGCCTCCACCGGTGCGGTCACATTCTCTGCCAGAGAGATCTCTGTGGTGACGGATCCGCTTTTGCTCTTCTCCATGAGCAGGACACAGTCCCTCTGGGGCACAGGCTGAACGGTGTCCTGTTTGCCCAGCAGAACGGGAACCGGGCGGATGGCCTGGTCCGGGTAGACGGGAGTGAGGGCCCAGCCTGCAAAGCCGTAGTTGAGCAGGGCCTTGGCGCTCTCAAACCGGTCGTTGGAGGTGGGGGCGTGCATGACCACGGCAATGAGTTCCATCCCATCCCGTTCTGCCGTGGCGGACAGGCAGTACAGGGCGGAGTCGGTGGAGCCGGTCTTCAGGCCGGTGGCCCCCTCGTAGTAGAAGATGAGGCGGTTGGTGTTGGACAGCTGGAACTGTCCGTCCCGCAGAGTATCCATCCAGATGGTGGTGTAGTCCCGGATTTCCGGGTGGCGCACAATCAGCTCCCGGCTCATCAGAGCGATGTCATAGGCACAGGACACGTGGCCCTGGGCGGGCAGGCCGGTGCAGTTGTGGAATACGGTATGCTCCATACCCAACTGCGCGGCCCGTTCATTCATCCGCTCCACAAACGCCGTTTCGCTGCCGGCAATGTGCTCGGCCAGGGCCACAGCGCAGTCGTTGGCGGAGGCCACCGCCACGGCTTTCACCATGTCCCGCACGCTCATCTGCTCGTTCTCCTTCAGCCAGATCTGGGAGCCGCCCATGGAGCAGGCATAGGCGGAGGCGGTGACGGTGTCGTCCCAGTTCAGCGCGCCGGAGTCAATGGCTTCCATCACCAGAAGCAGGGTCATCACCTTGGTCACAGAGGCGGGTTCATACTGTGCGTGTGCCTCCTGTTCGTACAGAATAGTACCGGTAGACTTCTCCATTAAAATGGCAGAAGGCGCTGTGATGGCCACAGAATCGGCTTGAGCAGACACCGGCACCAAGCAGAGCAGGGCCAGGGCCGTGGCGATGGTTCGTTTCATGGTGAGACCTCTTTTCCTCAGCGTTTGCTGTAAGGTTGTGAGGTTTCCGCGAATTCTATGCGTGTGAGATTTTGGATTCGCAGGAAAGATGAGTGAAGCGCTTGACAAAAAGACAATAATTTGGTATGTATAGAGAGCAGTGAACAGATTATCTCGGAAAGGAAATGAAAGATATGGAAAAGTACGTGTGCGTTTGCGGCTATGAGTACGATCCCGCGGTGGGGGATCCGGACAACGGCATTGCTCCGGGCACTCCCTTCGAGGAGATCCCTGAGGATTGGGTCTGCCCCGTCTGCGGTCTGGGCAAGGACGCCTTCAATCCCGCCTGATTACCCAAATGACAATCAAAAAGCCCGGGCACGCAACGGATTATCCGCTGCGTGCCCGGGCTTCGTGTATTTTTTGGAAGTTTGTACAAATCAGCGCATGGTGATATAGCCGCGGTACTGGGTCAGGTTGTCGCTGGAGGCCATGTCAGACAGGAACATGCTGACGATGTTGAAGTTGGGGCGCAGGAAGGGGAACTGAGCCTGGGGGGCCTCCTGGGGCGCTTCCTTGGCCCAGTCGGGCTGGGCCATGCCCTTGGTGCCCTCCACGGCGGCGGCGTACCACTCGTCGGGACCGTCGAACCACATCTCCACCAGCCGGTTGAACTGGCAGCCCACCACGTCATGATAGATCTTGGAGGAGACGAAGCGGTTTACCTCGGGACGGCTCTGGAAGTAGGGGACAAAGACCTCCTGGAACCACTTCTCGCCGGTCTTTTCGCAGGGCCAGCGCAGCACGAACTGCCAGCGGTAGTTGGGGCCGTCGTCAATGGTGCGTCCCTTGCCCTTGTAGTCCTCTTCCCAGTTCATGGGCACGTGGGCAAAGACGAAGGGAGGGCAGCCGTTGTCGCCGCCGGAGGAGCGGTGGGCGTCGCCGTCCATGTTCTGGTCGCCGGCGATGGCAGCATCGGTGTCGGGGATCATGCCCTGCCAGCGCAGCACGTGGGGAGGCATACGCTCGGTGAAGGCGTTGACGCTCATCTCGGGAGTCATTTCGTTGACCAGCCAGTAGTGCTCAGTCATCTGCATGCGGCGGGTGCCGAAGCGCTCACCCTCGGGAGGGGTGGGCAGGGCGTTGTAGAAGGCGTACTTATTGCAGTAGGGGGCGAATTTGCTGATGCTGTCAGGCACATGGATGGCGTACAGCCAGTGCTGCAGCTTGTGACGGTACTCTTCGCGGACGCAGTCTACGTAGATGACGCTGCGCATGGGACGGTAGGTAAAAGACATGGCGGGTACTCCTTTCTTTGAGACCGCTCCGGGCGGCCTGATTTCCTGAAAAAAGTATACCCAATCCGGACAAAACCGTCAAGTTCCTATTCCGTCACAATCTATAACCAAAACGGAACATCACCGGCACAAAACGGCATGCGGCAGGCGCAGAAGGGTTTGCATTCAGCCCCTGGTATGTGTTACGATGGGACGGGAAAGACCGATAAGTTTGAGGAGGGAGTTCAGTGAAACGGTGGATATTGGGAATCCTTTCCGCGGCCATGCTGTGGACGGCGGGAGGGTGCAGCGTGCACATTCAGATTACGCCGGATGGGCCGGCCGGGACGCAGCCGGCGGCTTCGGACGGTGCCGGGATGGAGACCGCGCCCGCACCGGGCGGCAGTTCCGCCGGGCAGACGGATGAGGTGACGGCGCAGACGGCGCTGGAGATCGCCCTGGATCATGCGGATGTGCCCCAGGAAGATGCCTACAACATCAAAACGGAGCGGGACGGCGACAACGGGATCCCCGTTTACGACCTGGAGTTTGAGACGGATTACGGGGACTATGACTTTGAAGTTGCGATTGCGGACGGCCGGATTGTGGGCGCCGACTATGAAGTGGACGAGGAGTGGCTGGACCGTCTGGGCGGCAGCCCGGTTTCCGTGGACGAGGCAAAGGAGCTGATTGTGCGGAAAGTCCCCGGCGCGGCGGCGGAAGAGATCCGCATCAGGGAGGAGCAGGAGGACGGACGGGGCCGGTATGAGGGAGAACTGTTCTTTCAGGATATGAAGTACGAGTTTGAGATCGATCCGGCCACCGGCAGAATTTACGACTGGAACGCGGACCTGCGCCGCTGACCGCTCCCCCCGGCTGAGACAGGCGGATGGCAGGAGCTGCTGCGCTTTGTAATGAACTGGTGAAACCGACGTTGAAATTCCATGAGAAAAGGGGCGGCGATGTAAAGAAAACAGGGAGGGGGAAGGGGTGAAAACCGCATCACGGCCGCGCTTGCGGCGGAGAAACGAACTTTGACGCAGCTTTTACAAAAGCGGGATAGCGCGGAAGCGGACTGCGGCCTATACTAAGTGCAGTACACCTGCGTGTGTATTTGGTTTCGGAAGCCGGCGGGGCCGGCTATCACAGGTATGGGAAGCGATGTCATGTCCGGATTCCGATCCAACTCCATAAGATACCGAGTGCCTTTTTCTTCTTTCTTCAGTAGATAGACACAGAGCCGGCCGGCCGCGCCTTTGCGTGTCCGGACCGGCTCTGTGTCTTTTTCGTACCCGAGGGGACAATTCATCAAAAGGAGAGATCTGCTATGCTGCCCTGTCAACTCAACTGCGCCTCTTTTGAAAACGGATGCCACAAGACCTGCACGGCGTGGAAGGCCATGCAGGAGGAACAGAAGATTCGCCGGGAGGCCAAAAAGCGCTATCTCCAGTACCACAGTGTGCGGTGTGCCCAGACGCTGCGGCAGCTGCGCTCCATGCAGGTGCGTCACGGGGTGTGGTAAGTCCCTCCGCAGGGGGGAACGGCGGCCCGGTTTGCGCGGGCGGCGGCCTTGACTGAACGGGAGAAAGGCGGATCTGACATGCAGAAAACCTATGTTTTGGACACCAATGTGCTGATCCAGGCGCCCTATGCGCTGGAGTCTTTTGAGGAGAATCATATTGTCCTGCCCCTGGCGGTGCTGGAGGAGCTGGACCGCATGAAACAGAGTGAGGGGGAGCGGGGCCAGAATGCCAGGCAGGTGATCCGCTTTTTGGAGCGGCTGCGGCTCCAGGGGAGCCTGCTGGACGGCGTCGCCCTGCCGGAGGGAGGAACCCTGCGGCTGGAGGTCAACCATGTGGGAGTGGCCCTGCCGGACGGGATGGACCCGGACAGCCGGGACAATCGGATCCTGAAGGTCTGCAAGGGACTGCAGGAGGACGGGACGCCGGCGATTCTGGTGAGTATGGACATCGTGGCCCGCATCAAGGCCCAGATGATGGGAGTGGCGGCGGAGGACTTCACCACGGACAAAGTGACGCAGACGCAGGCGTACACCGGACGGGCCGATGTGTACATCCCCAACGATCTGATGTCCGGATTCAAGAAAAAAGGCGTGCCGGTCCAGGAGCTGTACACCGTGGACGAGGCGGGGAACCGGAGGCCGGCGGAGCTGACGGAGAATCAGTTTGTGATTCTGCGCTCTGATACCCAGGAGAAGAAGACGATGCTGGGGCGCTGCCGGGACGGAAAGGTGACGGCGCTGGGATTTGCCGGCGCAAAGCCCTTTGGGGTGAAGCCCAGAAGCGTGGGGCAGCAGTTCCTTCAGGAGGCGCTGATGCTCAGTGCCGGCCAGGCGCCCCTGGTGATTGTCCAGGGGCCGGCGGGAACGGCAAAGACCTTTTACGCCCTGGCGGTGGGCCTGGAGATGGTGCTGGAGCAGGAGGAGCGGGAATACCGGAAAATTCTGATCTGCAGGCCGAACGCCCAGTTTGACCAGGACATCGGATTTTTGCCGGGAAGTGAACAGGAGAAGATTTCACCCCTGATGCGGCCGGTGGTGGACAATCTGGAAATCCTGCTGGATCAGGACGGGAAGAAGGAGAAGCGGAGCAGTGAAGAGGAGCTGAGGGGCCGGATCGACTACCTGTTTGAGACCGGCGTGATCACTGCGGAGGCGATGAATTTCATGCGCGGCCGCTCCATCACAGACACCTGGCTGATCATTGACGAGGCGCAGAACCTGACCCCCCGGCAGGTAAAGGGCATCATCACCCGGGTGGGCCGGGGGACCAAGGTGATTCTCCTGGGCGACCCCGCCCAGATCGACCATCCCCTGCTGGATGAACACAGCAACGGCCTGACCTATGCGGCGGACCGGATGAAGGGCAGTCCGCTGTGCGTGCAGCTGACCATGCAGCCGGATGAGTGCGAGCGCTCGGAGCTGGCGCTGGATGCGGCCATGCGGATGTGAGGCGGCGGCTTGGACTCCGAAAGGCTGCGATTTCTCCTGGCATGGCCCGCCCCCGGATGCGCCGGACGCGCCGCTGTTCCCGGGAAATGCCGGACTGACGCTTCGGACTGAGAAAAACACTGGCGCGGCGGGAAATTGTCTGCTACAATAGGGGAAATGCAAAAACCGGCACGGTTGTGCCGGCGGGAAAGCTCTGGTGTATTGCAATGCGGACAAATGAAACCCTGACCCAGGAGAAGGTGTTCCGGGATCTTCCGGTGCCTGCCGCGCTGCGGAAGATGATTCTCCCCGCGGTGATCAGCCAGCTGATTGTCCTGCTCTATAACATGGCGGACACCTTTTATGTGGGGCAGACGGGCAACCCCTATATGGTGGCGGGCACCTCTCTGATGCTGCCGGTGTTCAACATCACCCTCTGCCTGGCCGGCCTGGCGGGCATCGGCGGCGGATCGCTGATCGCCCGCCTGCTGGGCCAGGGCAGGGAGGATGAGGCGAGACGGGTCAGCGCCTTTTCCCTGTACCTGGGCCTGTTCATCGCGGCGCTGTTCGCGGTGGGGGTGGGCGTCTTCATGCGGCCCCTTCTGGAGCTGCTGGGCGCGGGGGAGAATACCTACGCGTACGCCAGCCAATATGCGCTGTGCGTCATTGTGGTGGGCGGTGTGCCCACCGTTCTCTCCAACGTCCTGGCCAACCTGATCCGCAGCATCGGTTGTTCCCGGGAGGCGGGGACTGGCATCATTCTGGGCGGAGTGCTGAACATCGCGCTGGACCCGCTGTTTATGTTTGTGCTGATGCCGGAGGGCTGGGAGGTGCTGGGCGCCGGAATCGCCACCTGCCTGTCCAACTGCATCTCACTGCTTTTTTTCGTGGTGGTCCTGGTGCGGATGGGCCGGGGAGCCGTGATTACCTTCAGCCCGGGGAAGGGCCTGCCGGAGCGGAAGAGCATTGCCGCAATTTTTGGAGTTGGGGTGCCCTCAGCCGTCACCACCTTCCTGTTTGACCTGGACTATGTCATCATCGACAAGCTGATGGTGTCCTACCACGACCTGGCGCTGGCTGCGGTGGGGATCGTGCTGAAGGTGGAGCGCTTCCCGCTGAACGTGGGAGTGGGCATCTGCCAGGGGACGATGCCCCTGGTGGCATACAACTACGCTGCGGGAAACCGGAAGCGGATGGAGGACACGGTGCGCCTGTCCCGGATGCTGGGACTGGTCATTGCCGGGATCAGCATTGTGCTGTATGAGATCTTTGCCGTCCAGTTCTCCCACTTGTTCATCCAGGATGCCCAGACGGTGGAGCTGGCGGCCCAGTTCCTGCGCATCCGGGTGCTGGCCACGCCGCTGATGTTCCTGAGCTTCTTTACGGTCTACCTGTTCCAGGCCTTCGGAAAAGGCAGGATCGCCCTGTTCCTGGGCGTGGTCCGGTGGCTGGGGTTCAATATTCCCATGCTGTTTATTCTGAATCAGATATTCGGGATGTTCGGCATTGTCTGGTCCCAGGTGGCGGCGGACAGCCTGACGGTGATCCTGTCCTTCTACGTCTTCTTCCGGTTCCGGCGCGCAATGGGGGAAGGCTCCGGGACTCTGAACAACTGACCGGGAGCAGCTCGGAAGCCGCAGGTGGATTCCCCGGGGGAAAACAAGAACATCCGGATGTCCTGCCGGTCCAGGGCATCCGGATGTTTTGCGGTTTCAGGGGGCAGGGCGTTCACGCCGGTCACTCCGCCGTGATCTCCCGGCTGGTGGGGATAATGCACACATAGCTTTTTCCGGCCCCCAGGGACAGGGGCTGTCTGTCCTGGGAGAAGTAGCGCAGCTGGTTCTGGGCGGCGCCTTTGGACCAGGTGATGGGGATGATCTGCCCGCCGCAGGCATACCAGCCCTCGCCCTGGGAGAGGTCCACATCCAGACGGCCGGCGTCGTCCACCACAGTGCAGGCGGTGCGCAGGATCAGAAGGTTGGTGATGGCCACCTGGCTGTTGTCGTTTCCGTCGATGTAGGGCTCCCCATACTCCTCCACCCGATACAGGCCGGAGGCGGCGTCGTACCGGAACACTCCGGTTTTGTAGTTGGAGAAGGGAACGGTGACCACGCTGGCGCTCTGGCCGCCCTGGGGGGTTCCGTCCTCCAGGAAGGTCATCTCATAGCGGTAGCCGTCCTCATGGGGACCCAGCAGCCCGTCCTCGGTGAGCTGGGTGACGATGGTCTCCCCGGAGGTGAGCAGGGAGTGCTCATAGTCGTAGTAGTGGCCCTCAATGCGCTCCCGGTCCCGCCAGAACATGCCGGCCCCGGCATAGGAGTAGGGACCGTTCACCCCATCCACGGTGACCGCACCCTGGTTCTGCTTGGCGGTGTAGAACTCCGGGCTGCCGCCGGCGTGGATGTACACCGCATCGTGGCCCTGGGCGATCTCCCAGTAGTACATCCGGGCGGAGCGCACCGAGCCCACCAGGCCCAGGGCGGAGGGGTCCTGGTAGAGGGCCAGCATCCGGGTGATGCCTCCCTCCGCCAGCACCTCATAGATGATATCAGCCTGGCTGTTGCCCTGTTGCGGCAGAGCCTGCTTCAGATTGTTGAGCATGATGGCCACCGGTTTCTCTCCGGACAGATCGGTGTCGGCGGGAAGTCCGGTGAGGGGGTTGGAGAACTGCGGCGTGGGCTCCGGCGTGGGGGCAGCTGTGGGCGTGGGTTCCGCACTGGGCGTGGGAGCCGGGGGTGCGGTGGGGATCGGCCCCTCGCCCGCCGTGTGACAGGCAGGCAGGAGCAGGAGCAGCAGCACGGCGGTGAACAGGCAGAGCAATCTTCTCACGGCAATCGCCTCCTCGGTGGATATAGTCAGTATAGCAACTTTGTCGAATTCTGTAAACAGGGGAACCGTGATTTTTTGGGATTGCAATCCCAGGCCGGGTCCGATATAATTGAGTGCTGAAAATTACGCGGGAAAGGCGGGCGGAGGGGACATGACAACCATCAGCCGGGTGGCGGCGGTCCACGATTTATCCTGTTTCGGCCGGTGCTCGCTCACGGTGATTCTGCCGGTGCTGTCGGCCATGGGGCTTCAGTGCTGTCCGCTGCCCACGGCGGTGCTGTCCACCCACACCGGCGGCTTCGGACCGGTGGCGCGCACCGAGCTGGCCGGCCAGCTGGCGGGTACCCTGGGGCACTGGCAGCGCCTGAGCCTGCAGTTTGAAGGGGTATACACCGGCTATCTCTCCTCCCCGGAGCAGGCGGCCCTGGCCCTGCGGGCGGTGGAGGAACGGAAGGCCCCCGGCGGCCTGGCAGTGGTGGACCCGGTACTGGGGGACGGCGGGAAGCTGTATTCCTCCGTCACCCCGGAGTTGGTGGAGGCCATGAAGGAGCTGTGCCGCGCCGCAGACGTGATCACTCCCAACCTCACCGAGGCTGCGGTTCTGCTGGACCGGGCGGAGGACGAGCTGCCCCGGGACGGGGAGGCGCTGGCCAGGCTGCTGTCCGGCGGGGGGCGCCGCAGCGTGGTGGTCACCGGGGTGAGTCCGGAGCCGGGGCGCATCGGTGCGGCCTGGTTTGACCGCACGGACGCACGCACGGGGCTGTGCGCCGGGCCCCGGGCGGCGGGGTCGTTTCCCGGAACCGGCGATCTGTTTGCCGCGGTGCTCACCGGCAGCCTGCTCCGGGGGGAGAGTCTGGCGGAGGGGTGTGCCCGGGCGGTGGAATTTGTCTACCGGTGTGCGGCCCGCACCCTGGAGCTGGGCAGCCCCGCCCGGGAGGGCGTGGTGTTCGAGCCGCTGCTGGGGGAACTGTGCCCCTGAAGCACGGGCCTGCCTGTTCTTTTCTTATGCGGCGGGCCGGCGGGACATGCCTGCCGCCGCTCCGGGAACCTTGCCATTTCCGGCGGGGACTGATATACTCAAAGAAAAACTTGAAACAGGAGTACGGAGATATGGACGGTACAGTACCTTTCTTTACTCAGGTGTTGGGACCCCTGGGGATGGATGTGGAGCCCGCCGGGGAACAGACCTTCGAAGAGCTGGTGAGCGCCTACCGGGCCAGGTTGGAGCCTGGACAGGCCGCCGGGCCGGTGCACATCAACTGCATGATCACCATGGCCGAATGCCGGGCCGCCATCCTGGCGGTGACGGAGTCCGGCGGACAGGGCCCCTGGGTGTCCTGGGCCTGCGACGAGGACGGGGAGTCGGTGACCCGGGTGCACATGCTCGCCGCCCTGTTCGTGGCGGAGGGCATGGGCGCGGCGGCCTTCGGCCTGAACTGCCGGCCCGCCCTGGCGGCGGAGATCCTGGCCGAGCTGGAGGCCTATGCCCGGATTCCCCTGTTCTCCACCTGGAACGGAGAGCTGGCCCTCTATCCCTATGTGCCCCGGCCCCGGGACCCGGACGTGATCCCCTGCGCCAGCAGCACCGCCCCCTGCTTCCTCACCCGCACTGTGGACGTGGGGGAGGAACTGGAGTGTACCCCCGACCTGCTGGAGGACATCATCGAGGCGGAGGACGACCCGGTGGGCGCGGTGAAGATTGCCATCCTGGAGCAGGACGATGTGGACATCTTCGCCCAGCACCAGTACGCCGTGCGCAAGGCCCTGTGTCTGTGGTCCGACGTGCCTGAGCTGCTGGAGGGGGCCCTGCGGGTGTACCAGGGCCGGGCCTTCTACGACGGCACCGGCGAGCTGGAGCCGGAGGAACTGGAAAAGCTGAGTCGGAAGTACGGCCTCATCGTGCTGTGAGAAAAAATGGGGAAAAACCGAAAAAACCCTTGACTGTCAAGTCTCTTGATGCCTTACCCTGAGAGGGAAGAGGGGCCGCGGGCCACGGTCCGGGCCCTCCCGCCTGAACCTGTGGGCGGCGAAAGGAGTGCTTGCCATGACCATCAAAGAACTGGAGGCACGCACGGGAATGGTGCGGGCCAACATCCGCTATTACGAAGAGGAGGGGCTGCTCGCCCCCCGGCGGCTGGACAACGGCTACCGGGACTACTCGGAAGAGGATGTGCGGACCTTGGAGAAGATCAAGCTGCTGCGATCCCTCCAGCTGGACATCGACACCATCCGGCAGCTCCAGCGGGGAAAGCTCACCCTGGAGCAGGCCATGTTCAACCAGCTCACCCGGCTGGAGGGGGACCGGGCCGGCCTGGAGCGGGCGGCCCGGGTGTGCCGGGCCATCCAGGACTCTGGGGTGGAGTACGCCGCCCTGGAGCCGGAGCCTCTGCTGCGGGAGCTGGCCGCCCCTGGGCGCCCCGCCACTTCGTCTGCGCCCCCGCCCGGAGGCCGCCTGATCCTTCTGGAGGAGATCCGGGCCCGGGAGCGCCGGGCCGCCGGCCACCCCTGGATGCGGTGGCTGGCCCGGTGGCTGGACCTGAGCCTGTGGAGCCTGCCGGTGGACGCCGTGGGCTTTCTGGTGCTGCGGCTGGATCTGCTGGCGGACAACCTCCTGCTGGACTGGGTGCTGGCCCTGGCCTCGGTGGCGGTGATGGCCGTGATGGAGGCCTTGCTGCTCCACTTCTGGGGCTGGACGCCGGGGAAGTGGATCTTCGGGCTGAAGCTGCGGGACGGGCAGGGGGACAAACTGTCCCTCCGGGCGGCGTGGCGCCGGGTGTGGGGGATATTTTCCCAGGGATATGGGTTCCTGGTACCCATTTACCATTTGTGGCGGCTCTACAAGGGCTACCGCTGCTGCAAGGACGGGGAGGACTGCCCCTGGGACTACGGGAAGGACGTGGAATACACCCGGGAGGAGCGCCGGTGGGTGGCCCTGACCTATGTGGGGGCCACGGCGGCGGTGATGTTCCTGGCGCTGGTCATCACCCTGCAGTGGTTTCTGCCCCCCAACCGGGGCGGTCTGACGGCGGAGGAGTTTTCGGAGAACTGCAACTACTACCTGGACCTGCTGGCCCCGGGCGGCCTGTGACAGCTGGGGGAGGACGGCCAGTGGGAGTACCGGGAGAACCTGGAGGCGGGGGCGGTCCTGGTGTTCCAGGAGCCCTACACCCGCTTTCCCCTGGAGCTGGAGCTGACGGGGGATCGGGTGACCGCCGTCACCCTCCGGGACGTCTACCGGGAGGATGAGGTGCAGCTGGATCAGACCTATGCCGCCGCGGTTACCCTGGCCCTGGCGGGGGCCCGGAGAGAGTGGAACTGCTTCACCTTTGGCTATCCGGGCTGGACCGCCTTCTGGGAGGACCGGTTCCAGAGCTTTCAGGAGGACTACCGGGGTCTGAGCTTCCGCCAACAGGTGGAGCTGGAGGGATACGGCCCGGAATACGGCGGATGGTATGAGGCCCTGGGAACCGGGGAACAGAAGATGGAACGCACGGTGACCATATCTTTGAAATGAAGGGGACGCACATGATCTTATCCATTGACGAAGTGAACGACATCCTGGATGCTGCGGTGGAGGACTACCCGGAGGAGCTCTTTCAGGAGCTCAACGGGGGCATCCTGCTGCTGGAGGACGAGGTGGCCGACCCGGAGGCCGGGGAGGACATCTACATTATGGGGGAGTACTGCTGGGACGAGATGGGGCGGTACATCAACCTGTACTACGGCTCCTTCGCGGCCGTGCTGGCGGATGAGCCCCGGGAAGTATGGGAGGAGGAGCTGCGCTTCACCCTGCGCCACGAGCTGACCCACCATGTGGAGGGGCTGGCGGGGGAGCGCAGCCTGGAACACAAGGACTCCGCCCAGCTGGAGGCCTTCCGGCTGGGGGAGGACTGGCCGCCGGACGGGGGCTCGGATTGAGTTCCATGCCGGGCGGAAGTGAATGCCGCCTGCGCGAAGGATTTTGTCTTCTGCAAAGACACTGGTACGCGCCACCCGGCGCGAACGTGTCCTGCCAACCCAAGTCATGGAAGTGAGAGAGATGTCAGAAATCCTAACCTTTGTGGATGCCTGCGGAGAGGAACATTTCAAGGCCATGTCCCTGATCCATGCCCTGGGCTGGCGGGACACGTACCGGGGATTTGTTCCGGACGAGTACATGGCCCGGGAGATCACCGATGTGCGGTGGGTGAACCAGTTCCGGGAGGACTACGAGACCGGCCGGTGCCATGGCCTGCTGCTGTATCGGGGTGCGGACCCGGTGGCCTGCATCAACTACGGACCTGCCCGGACAGAGAATCTCAACGCCGGAACCGCCTCTACGTTTCCCAATGAGGCCTATCAGGGTTGGGGGGAGATCATCTCCTTTTATACCCACCCCCGGGAGCGGGGGAAGGGCTACGGCGGTCTGCTCTTTGAGGAGACGGTGCGCCGGCTGAAGGCGGAGGGATACCGGGATGCCTTCGTCTTTGTCCTCCGGGAGAATGAAAAGGCGAGAAAGTTTTATGCCGGCCATGGGTTTGCCTGGGATGGCACCCACGCGGATATCCCCTTTCCGCCGGATGCGGTGTGCGTGGATCTGCGGTATACCAAACATCTGAATTGACAGAGCATGCAAAAAGCCCATCGGCCTGTGCCGATGGGCTTGCAAATTTACAGGGGGTTCACTGTGCGCTCTTCAGCGCCTTTGAGAGTTGGTCGGGGCAGGAGGTGGGCTTGACACCGCAGCGGATGCCCTCCATACGGCGGATGGCCTCGTCGGTGGTCATGCCAACCAGCAGGGAAGAGATGCCCTGGAGGTTGCCGGAGCAGCCTCCTACCACGCGCACGGCCTGGATCACGCCGTCCTCCACGTCAATTTCCATGTGCCGGGAACAAACACCCTTGGGGGTGTAGGAAATAGTCTGCATTGCGATGATTCTCCTTTTGTGTGGAACGTTTAGAGTTGAAAGTGAAGAGTGGAGATTTGGCGCCCGGCACAGCCGGACGATGCTCCCCGCCCTTTTTACCGCGCCGCCCCTGCGGGAACCTGCTCTTTTTCCCGCTCCTGCTTGGCCAGGGCCTTGGCGTTGGCCAGCATGAGCTTGATGCGGTTCTCCTGGTTGATCTTGGTGGCGCCGGGGTCGTAGTCAATGGCCACGATGTTGGAATTGGGGTAGTCATCCTTCAGCTTGCGGATCATGCCCTTGCCCACGATGTGGTTGGGCAGACAGCCGAAGGGCTGTGTGCACACGATGTTGGGCACGCCGGAGTGGATGAGTTCCAGCATCTCGCCGGTGAGCAGCCAGCCCTCCCCCATCTTGTTGCCGTCTCCCAGGTAGCCGTGGACCAGCTTGTGCATGGCCTCGAAGGTGCCGGGGGCCCGGAAGCGGGAGTGCTCCAGGGCGGCGATCATATCCTTCTGGCAGTCCTCGATGTATCCCTTGAACAGGCGCACCACCGTCTTCTTGATCCATTTGCCGCCGTAGAGCTCCACATCGGACTCCCGGTTGAAGATCTTGAAGATGATGAAGTCGGTGAGGCCGGGCACCACCGGCTCTGCCCCTTCGGACAGGAGAAAGTCCTCCAGATTGTTGTTGCCCAGGGGGGAGAACTTCACGTAGATCTCACCCACCACGCCCACTTTCACCTTTTCCTCCTGGGTGACGGGGATGGTCTCGAAGTCGGCACAGATCTGGGCGAAGAGCTGCTGCATCTGTTTGCGGCTCATCCCCTTGCCCGCCTGGAAGCCATCGATGAGTTTGTCCTCCCAGGTCTCCACCATCTGGTCGGTATCTCCCTTGCGGATCTCGTAGGGGCGCACCTGGTTGGCCACGTTGACAATGAGGTCGCCGTACATCATGGCGTAGATCATCTTGCGGATCAGGGGCAGGGTGAGGGACCAGCCGGGGTTCTTCTCCATGCCGGACAGGTTGACGGAGATGACGGGGATGTAGGACATGTCCGCCTTTTCCAGGGCCTTGCGCAGCAGGTGGATGTAGTTGGACGCCCGGCAGCCGCCGCCGGTTTGGGTGATAAGCAGGGCCACCTTGTGGGGATCGTAGCCGCCGTGCTTCACCGCGTCGATGAGCTGGCCGATGACCAGCAGGGCGGGGTAGCAGGTGTCGTTGTGGACGTATTTCAGGCCCTCGTCGATGATGCCGCGGTGGTTGGTGTTGAGCATATCCACCTTGTAGCCCTCCAGTTCCAGCAGCTTGCGGAACATGCCGAAGTGAACCGGGAGCATCTGGGGCATGAGCAGGGTGTACTCCTCTTTCATCTCTTTGGTGAACAGGAGCCGTCCGTCCTTCGCGTATACTAATTCAGCCATATGAAACTCCTTTTTTCATAGAGTGAAGAGTGAGGATAAGGAATTCGCCCCAGGCGAATCGATTTCAAATCGTCCGGCTGCGCCGGACACCATATCTCCACTCTCAACTCTTCACTCTTCACTCTGCTTCTTCCGCTCCTCCATGGCCGCCATCAGGGACCGCACCCGGATTTTCACTGCTCCCAGGTTGCTGATGTCGTCAATCTTCAGCTGGGTGTACAGCTTGCCCCCCTCCTCCAGGATGGAGCGCACCTCGTCGCCGGTGATGGCATCGGTGCCGCAGCCGAAGCTCACCAGCTGGATGAGCTGCATATCCGGCTGCTCACACACGTACCGGGCGGCGTTGTACATCCGGGACTGGAAGGTCCACTGGTTGAGCACTTTCCGGGGGGCATACCCCTCGTGGAAGGCCACCGCGTCCTCGCTGATGAGCACGAAGCCGAAGGAGGTGATCAGGTCGTTGATGCCGTGGTTGATCTCCGGGTCGATGTGATAGGGCCGCCCGGCCAGCACGATGATGGACCGGCCCTCCTTCCGGGCCTGGTCGATGTAGGCCTGGCCGGTGGCGCGCAGGTCCTGCTTATAGGCGTCGTAGGCGGCATAGGCGCTGCGGATGGCGTGGACCGCCTCCTTCCGGGGTACGCCGAAGGTGTCGGCGAACCACTGGGAGCCGATGCGCTCATAGTCCTTGGGGCGGTGGAGACCGGCGTAGGGATTGAGAAAGCGGGTTTTCTTCAGATCCGGCACGTTGGCGGCCAGCAGTTCGGGGTAGTAGGCCACCACCGGGCAGTTGTAGTAGTTGTCCGAGGACTTCTCGTTGAAGTTGTAGGACATGCAGGGGTAGAAGATGGCGTCCACCCCTGCCTCCACCAGGGCCTCCACATGGCCGTGGAGCAGCTTGGCAGGGTAGCACACCGTGTCCGAGGGGATGGTGCGCTGGCCCTTGATGTACAGCTTCCGGGAGGACTCGGGGGAGAGGACCACCTCGAAGTTCAGGCAGGTGAACAGCTCGAACCAGAAGGGCAGATTTTCGTACATGTTCAGCCCGAAGGGAATGCCGATGCGGCCCCGGGAGCCGTCCCCTTTCCCCTTGCCCTGGAGGGAGCGCAGCTTCTGGTATTTGTAGCGGTACAGGTCGGGCAGCTCCACCTTTTCCTTGCCCAGGGGGCGGGAACAGCGGTTGCCCGAAATGAAGCGCCGCCCGCTGTCAAAGGTGTTGACGGTGAGGGCGCAGTGGTTGGTGCACAGGTTGCAGGTCACCGGTTTGGCGGTGTGGGTGAAGTGCTCCAGAGCTTCGGGGCCCAGCAGAGCAGATTTGGCCAGCCCCAGGTGCTTGGCCGCCAGGGCGGCGCCGAAGGCGCCCATGATGCCGGCGATGGTGGGCCGGGTGACCTCCCGGCCCAGCTCCTGCTCAAAGGCCCGGAGCACCGCGTCGTTGTGGAAGGTGCCTCCCTGGACCACAATGTGTTTGCCCAGGTCGTCGGCATTGGCAGCCCGGATGACCTTGTATACCGCATTTTTCACGATGGAGATGGACAGACCGGCGGAGATGTCCTCCACGCTGGCCCCGTCCTTCTGGGCCTGCTTCACGCTGGAGTTCATGAACACCGTACACCGGG
Source organism: uncultured Oscillospiraceae bacterium (assembly GCA_944385435.1). Taxonomy (GTDB): domain Bacteria; phylum Bacillota; class Clostridia; order Oscillospirales; family Oscillospiraceae; genus Enterenecus. The sequence goes on along the minus strand of CALWXG010000037.1, from coordinate 6,754 downwards.
AGCCCAGGTTCACCGGGCGCTGGGCGAACAGGCCGATCCTGGCGAAGTCGGCGATGCTGTACCCCAGAGCCTTGGCAAAGGTCTCAATGAAGGAGCCGCAGCCGGAGGAACAGGCCTCGTTGAGCATGATGGAGTCCACGGCGCCGTTGCGGATCTTGAAGCACTTCATGTCCTGGCCGCCGATGTCGATGATAAAGTCCACGTCCGGGTTGAAGTGGGCGGCAGCCCGGTAGTGAGCCACCGTCTCCACCAGCCCCAGATCGCAGGAGAAGGCGTTCTTGATCAGATCCTCCCCGTAGCCGGTGACGGCGGAGCCCTTTATGGTGATCCGGTCGCCGCACAGCCGGTAGATCTCTTTCAGCTGCTCCAGCACAATGGCCACCGGGTTGCCCAGGTTGGAGTGGTAGTAGGTGTACAGCAGACCGCCGTCCGGGGCGATGAGGGCCATTTTGGTGGTGGTGGAGCCGGCATCGATGCCCAGATAGGCGTCCCCGGTATAGGTGGCGATGTCCGCCTTGGGGGGCGTGGAGGCGTTGTGCCGGGCGGCAAAGGCGTCGTACTCCTCTTGATTTTCAAACAGGGGGGGCATGGTGTCCACCGTGGAGGTGGCGCCCCGGCTCTCCTCCAGCAGCCGCAGCAGCTCTTCAAAGGGCCGGGCCTCGTAGTCCCCGGAGCACAGGGCGGCCCCCATGGCGGCGAAGCAGTCCCCGTCCTCGGGGAAAATGGCATGCTCCTCGTCCAGCTGGAGGGTCTCCACAAACCGTGCCCGCAGCCCCATGAGGAAGTGCAGCGGCCCGCCCAGGAAGACGATCTTGCCCTTCAGCTCCCGGCCCTGGGTGAGGCCGGCCACCGTCTGGTCCACCACCGCCTGGAAGATGGAGGCGGCCACGTCCTCCTTCCGGCCCCCCTGGTTCAGGATGGGCTGGATGTCGCTTTTGGCGAATACGCCGCACCGGGAGGCGATGGGGTAGATCTTTTCATGGCGCAGGCTCAGCTCATCCAGCTCGTTGACGGTGACGTTCATCAGGGTGGCCATCTGATCGATGAAGGCGCCGGTGCCGCCGGCGCAGGAGCCGTTCATCCGCTCCTCCAGGGCGCCGCCGAAGAAGATGATCTTGGCATCCTCGCCACCCAGCTCGATGACGGCATCGGTGTCCGGGATGTAGGTATTTACCGCCGCGGCGGTGGCGTACACCTCCTGGACAAAGTCCAGATTGGCGGCCTTGGCCACCCCCAGGCCGGCGGAGCCGGTGATCACCAGCTTGATCTCCCGGCCGGAGAGCATGTCGGAGATGGAGCGCAGCGTTTCACAGGCCCGCTCCCGGGTCTTGGAGTAATGCCGCTCATAGGAGCGGAAAAGCAGCTTGTTGTCCTCATCCAGCACCACAACTTTTACGGTGGTGGAGCCGATGTCGATGCCAACGCGCAGATTCATAGAGTTGCACCTTCCTGCAAAAAGTGAGGGCCTTCGTCCGGCGGCAGCACCGTCAAAGCCCACATGGTCAATTACAAGATATTATACAAAAAAGATAGGCTTTTTTCAATAGGGGAACGGGAGGGAAAGAGGTGAATTTTCTGGACAGAGAGGGGAATTTGTCCCGCAAATTCACTAAATTCAAAAGAAATTTCCTGAAAATAGAAACCGGCCGCCGGAAGGACAGAGCCATTCCGGTGGCCGGAAAATCCGATTATCTGCAGGGCGGCACAAAGGGCTGGACGCCGCACTCCTCGGGGAAATACACCTGGTACCAGATGAGGAAGGACAGGACGGTGTAGAGCTTGCGGTGGGTGTGCTTCTGGCCGGTGTAGTGCTGCTCCAGCAGGTCCAGCAGGTAGGTCTGGTCGAAGAACCGGGACACATAGTTCTGGCTGATGAGGTCCTTGGCCCAGTTGTAATACTGCTCCTCCTGGAGCCACTGGACGAAGGGGACGGGGAAGCCCACCTTGGGCCGCTTCACCCAGTCCGGAGGGAGCATGGTCTCCGCCGCCACCCGCAGGGGGTATTTGGTGGTGGACTTGCCCCGCATCTTCTGGCTGCTGGGGATGGCCCGGGCCACCGCCCACACCTCCCGGTCCAGATAGGGGACCCGAAGCTCCAGGGAGTGGGCCATGGTCATCCGGTCGGCCTTGCGCAGGATGTCCAGGGGCTGCCACATGTGCAGGTCCAGATACTGCATCTTGGTCAGGTCATCCGCGTCCTTCACCGCGTCGAAGTAGGGGGCGGTGACATCGTGCCAGGTCAGCTCGCTGCGGAATTCCGGCTTCAGCACCCGCTGGGCCTCATCGTTGTCAAAGATGAAGGCCTGGCCCACAAAGTACTCGTCCACCTCCTTGGCCGCCTTGGTGAGAAAGCCCTGGCCGTGGAAAGCGGGCAGCTTGGACACCGCCTTGGCCACCGCCTTGCGCAGGCCCTTGGGCAGTTTGCGGTAGGCCCGGTAGGGCCTGGTGGTATGGTAGGTGATGTAGCCGCCGAACAGCTCGTCGGATCCCTCGCCGGACAGCACCACCTTCACGTCCCGGGCGGCCAGCTGGGACAGGAAGTACAGCGGCACGGTGGACAGATTGGCGTTGGGCTCGTCGGCATAGTACTGGATGGCGGGCAGGGCGGAGAAGAACTCCTCCGGGGAGATGGTCTTGGACAGGTTGCGCAGGCCCAGCTCGTCGCACAGGGCCTGGGCCTCGCTGGTCTCGTCAAAGCCCTTGTTGGCAAAACCCACGGAGTAGGTCTTGTCCGGCCGGGACAGGGCGGTAATCACGCTGGAATCGATGCCCCCGGACAGGAAGGCGCCCACCTCCACGTCGCTGATCTCGTGGGCTTTGACGGATTCGGTGACCACCTCCCGGATCTGGGCCGCCCGCTGCGCCAGAGGCATGGGCTGGGGGTCGAAGGAGATGGTGTGGTAGGAGGAGAACTCCGTCACCCCGTTGCGATGGATGAACTGGTGGCTGGGGAGCAGCCGGTACACCCCCTTGAAGAAGGACTCGTTCAGGGCGGAATACTGGAAGGTGAGGTAGAACTTCAGCGCCGCGGTGTTCAGCTCCTTGTGGAAGCCGGGGTGGGGGAGAAAACTTTTGGCCTCGGAGCCGAAGAAAAACAGATCCCCCATGACAGCGTAGTAGAAAGGCTTGATGCCGAAGGGGTCCCGGGCGCCGAACAGCTCCTGGCGCTGCTTGTCCCAGACGACAAAGGCGAACATGCCCCGCAGCCTGCCCGTGACCTGGGCCCCCCACTGCATGTAGCCGTGGAGGAGCACCTCGGTGTCCGAGTTGGTGAGAAAGGTGTGACCGGCGGCCTGGAGTTCCCGGCGCAGGTCCTGGAAATTGTAGATCTCCCCGTTATAGGCCAGCACATAGCGCCCGTCGGGGCTTGCCATGGGCTGGTGGCCGTTGGCCAGGTCGATAATGGACAGCCGCCGGTGGGCGATGGCGCAGTGCTCGTCCGCATAGTGGCCCTCCTCGTCGGGGCCGCGGTGGCGGATGGTATCCCCCATGGCGTGCAGGGCCTGTACGTCGGGGGCAGAAGACTGGGATACAAAACCGGTAAAACCGCACATAGGCGAATTCCTCCAAAAAACAGGAAACCATAGATCCTGATACGAAATTACATCTCAGAATACCGCCTGGGAGGCAAAAAGTCAACCTGAAAATGGGGTGGAAACCGTGGGAAAGATGTGATATAATTTTCTGACCTTTTGGCAAGATCAGCCAAGCGGCATTTGAACATGAAGGAGGCAATGGAAAATGGAGCGGGTTTGGAGCAAGAAGCTCCCCATCTTCTTTGCTGTTTGCGGAGGAATCTGCCTGATTGGATCGGCAGTGCTGTGCGCCGGGCTGGATCGGGGCGGATATCTGGACCATATTGCGGTGGCGCTGGCGATGCTGCTCATGGCGGCCATCGCGGTGGTGCTGCTCAGGCTGGAAAAGATAAGCTGGGAGAACGTGCTGGTCATGCTTCTGCCCATCGGGATTGCGGTGCTGGTGCGCACCTGCTGCCTGGAGGCGGTGAGCTCCGACTATCAGAGCTTCCTGGGCGGATGGTACCAGGACTTCTACTGGAACGGCGGCTTCAAGGCCATCGCCATGGACATCGGCAACTACAATGTGCCCTACATGTACTTCATGGCGGCCATCTCCTATATCTCCATACCGGATCTGTATACGATCAAGCTGTTCTCCATCTTCTTTGATGTGGTGCTGGCCTGGGGAGGATTCCGCCTGGTGCGGGTCCTGCGGGGGAAAAAGGACAGCCAGGACCGCATTGCGCTGCTGGCCTTTGCGCTGATGCTCCTTCTGCCCACCGTGGTGCTCAACGGCTCCTACTGGGCTCAGTGCGACGCCATCTACGGCGCCCTGGTGGTGCATGCGATTGCCCTGGTCCTGGAGGGGAAGAACAAGTCCTCGGTGGCGCTGCTGGCCGTCGCCTTCTCCTTCAAGCTGCAGACGGTGTTTCTCATGCCCCTGTGGGGGGTGCTGTGGCTGGCCAAGCGGGTGAAGTTCCGTCAGCTCTGGGTGTTTCCCGGCGTGTATGTGATCACCATCATCCCTGCCCTGCTGCTGGGCAAGCCTCTGGGCGACATTCTGGGGGTCTACTTCGGACAGATGGGGGAATATCCCCGCCTGACGCTGAACGCCCCTTCGATCTATCAGTACGTCCCCTACGGCACGGAGTCCGGGGGAAACCACCTGGATCTGTTCGGCATCGCCGCCGCGGCGATTCTGGTGCTGATCCTGCTGGGGGTGGGGCTGAAATTCGGCCGCCGGCTGGACCGGCGGGCGGTCATGGCCATTGCGGTGGTCATGGCAGTGGGCATTCCCTTTTTCCTGCCCCACATGCACGAGCGGTATTTCTTTTTGGCGGATGTGGCCAGTGTATGTCTGGCCTGCGTGGATCGGAAGGGCATCCCGGCGGCGATTCTGGTGAACGCCTCCTCCCTGGCCAGCTATCGGGTCTTCCTGCGGCTGAAGTTCAATTGGACGCTGACCATCGGAGGCAATCAGTACGGCATGCCCATTGAGGCGACGGTGATGCTGGCCGCGCTGGTGTGCAGCGTTGTGGTGCTGGTGAACGAATTGAAGCGGTGTGCCGCGGAGGAGAATGAGGTGGAGATATGGTGAAGTTTGTATCCTGGAATGTAAACGGCCTTCGGGCCTGTCTGAAGAAAGGCTTTTTGGACTCGGTGACCGGGCTGGACGCCGACTTTGTCTGTCTCCAGGAGACGAAAATGGAGCGGGGGCAGGCCCAGGTGGATCTGCCCGGCTACCATGAGTTCTGGAACTCGGCGGAGAAAAAAGGGTATTCGGGCACGGCGGTGTTTGCCCGCCGGGAGCCCCTGGCGGTGAGTTATGGTATGGATCTGGACCGGCATGACCACGAGGGGCGGCTCATTACCCTGGAGTACCCGGAGTTTTATCTGGTGAACTGCTATACGCCCAATGCCCAGGAGGGCCTGGCCCGGATCGACTACCGCATGGAGTGGGAGGATGACCTGCGCTCCTATCTGATGAATCTGGATCAGACCAAGCCGGTGGTGTACTGCGGAGACCTGAATGTGGCCCATGAGGAGATTGATTTGAAAAACCCAAAAACCAACCGGGGGAATGCGGGATTCTCCGATCAGGAGCGGGAAAAGATGACCCGGTTGCTGACCTCCGGTTTCGTGGACACCTTCCGCATGCTGTATCCGGAGACGACAGGGGCCTATTCCTGGTGGAGCTACCGTTTCCATGCCCGGGAGAAGAACGCGGGGTGGCGTATCGACTACTTTATCGTGTCCCAGCGCCTGGCGGACCGGGTCCGTCAGGCGGCCATTCATCCGGAGATCTACGGCAGCGACCACTGCCCGGTGTCTCTGAAATTGGAGCTGCCTTGATATTTTTTCCAAGAAAGTTATTCCTGCTTTCGGTTAAACTATGGCCGAAGGAGGGATTGAACATGAAGAATACCAACAAGGAAAAAATGAAGATGGTCCTGCCCGCAGTGGGTGTGAGCATGGCGGCCGGGGCGGCCCTGCTGATGATGGCGCGGCCAAAAAAGAAGAACAATGTTCAGAAGGCAGCCGGCCGGGCGATCCGGGCGGTAGGAGAAGCTGTGGAGAATTTTCCCGGCGGTCTGAAGATGTAAATCCAGCGGGAACTGCTGACGCACCGCCGCCGACGGCGAGGCGGTGCGTCAGCGAAAAAGAAAGAATTTTTAAGAAAAGGGTTGACATCCGGAAAATGTTCTGGTATGATAATCACCGCGCCTGAGAAATGCGGGTGCTGCATGGCGGGGGAACTTCGGAAGGAATCTGGGGTGTCGCGCAGCTGTGAATGCTGTCCGAAAAAGACCGCTGCGTGCAGAAACGGAAAGTGTATTAAATACCGGTACTTCTTATCTGGGGGTATAGCTCAGCTGGGAGCGCGGTACAAGCGTGTAACAGCACCTCCATACGGAGAACACAAAAGTTAATAAACGCACTTTCCCACATCTGGGGGTATAGCTCAGCTGGGAGAGCGCTTGAATGGCATTCAAGAGGTCAGCGGTTCGATCCCGCTTATCTCCACCATCTCAAGGGAAAGTGCTTTTCCTCGCTTCCGAAAGGAAGCGAGGTTTTGTTTTTATGCGGCGATTTCTACAATGTCCAGTCCCAGGCTGAACTGCGTAAAATCAATGTTGAAATCAATGTGCAGCTTATAGTCCCGATAGACCTCCACCCGGCGGATCAGGCAGTTGACGATCATTTTCTTTGCCTCCAGGCTGGCCGTGTCGTAAAGA
>CALWXG010000036.1 GCA_944385435.1 uncultured Oscillospiraceae bacterium | reverse complement strand
AGCCAGGTCCTCCTTAGATTGTCTGGCTATAGTATACCACGGCGACAACTAAAATGCCACCTTTTTATATCTACACCCCCGCGGGGATTTTTCTCTTGCCATCCGGGAAAAAGTGTGTTATGATGCCGTTAGTTTTCGCTAACTATCAGATGGTTTTCATCGGCCGCGTCAGCAGGGGCGCGGTTCTCTTTCTGACCGATGGTTAGCGCTAGCTAATTCTTTGTTTGAAAAGAGGTATTCCAACATGGAACGGGAGAAGGAAGCCCGGACGGTGGCCTGCATGATCCAGGTCTACTGCCGGGGCAATCACGGGGGCGGCAAAACGCTCTGCCCCGAGTGTCAGGCGCTGCTGGAATACGCCCGGCTGCGCCTGTCCCACTGTCCCCACGGGGACGACAAGCCCTTTTGCAGCAACTGTACCATCCACTGCTACAAACCGGAGATGAAGGAGAAGATCCGGCAGGTGATGCGGTATGCGGGGCCCCGGATGCTGCTGCACCACCCGGTGATTGCCATCCGCCACGTGGTGGAGATGCGCCGGGAGAAAGGCAGGCGCGCCCATGCTGGATAAAAAGCTGCTGACCCTGATCCGGGGGCAGCGCAAATACATTGTCTATGCCGTGCTGCTCAGTCTGGCCGGACTGCTGGCCAACCTGGCCATTACCGCCGGGATCTGCTGGATCTTCCGGCAGGTCATCGCCGGCCAGCCGGACGCACTGTGGCGGCCGCTGATGGTGATGGCCGCCGGCATCCTGCTGCGGTTTGTGTTCACCGTAACGGCGGGCGATCTGAAAACCAGGCTGGGCAGCGGGGTGAAGCGGGACCTGCGCCGCCGGGCCTATGACAAGATCCTCCGCCTGGGAGTGCGCTCCACCGAGGACATGTCCATGGCGGGACTGACCCAGGTGACCATGGAGGGTATTGAACAGCTGGATCTCTACTACTCCGCCTATCTGCCCCAGTTCTTCTACTCCATGATCGCCCCGCTGGTGCTGTTTCTGATCTGCCTCCGGCTGGACTGGCCCACCGCCCTGGTGCTCCTGTGCTGCGTGCCCCTGATCCCGGTGTCCATTGTGGCGGTATCCCGCTACGCCAAGAAAATCTTCGCCAAATACTGGGGTAAGTACACCTCTATGGGAGACGGGTTTCTGGACAGCGTCCAGGGTCTGAAGGAGCTGAAAATCTTTCAGGCGGACGAAGCCCGGAACCGGCAGATGAACCGGCAGGCGGAGGAGTTCCGCCGCATCACCATGAAGGTGCTGGTGATGCAGCTGGCCAGCACCACCATCATGGATTTCATTGCCTACGGCGGAGCCGGGCTGGGGGTGTGCCTGGCCATCCGGGCCGGCCTGCACGGGACAGACCCCGCCGTGTGTCTGTTTCTCATCCTGGTGGCGGTGGAGTTCTTCCTGCCGCTGCGCTCCCTGGGCAGCGCCTTCCACGTGGCCATGAACGGCGCCTCCGCCGGGCAGAAAATCATCCGGCTGCTGGACGAGGAGGAACCCCGCTGGGGGAGCCGGGAGCCCGCGGGGGGCGCCCTGGCCCTGGATCACGTCACCTTCTCCTACGACGGGCAGCGGCAGGTGCTCCGGGACGTGTCCATGGTCTTCCCGCCCCGGTCCCTCACCGCCATCGTGGGGGAGAGCGGGGCCGGCAAATCCACCGTTGTCTCCCTGCTCTCCGGCTCCCGCGAGCCGAACCAGGGACAGGTCCTGTTGGGAGACGACCCGGTGAACACCCTGAGCCGGGAGGGGTACTACCGCCGTCTGGCCGTAGTGAGCTGCGGCACCTACCTGTTCAACGACACCGTCCGGGCCAACTTCCAGCTGGCCGCCCCCCAGGTGGGCGAGCAGGCCATCTGGGCCGCGCTGGAACAGGTGCGTCTGGACGGGTTCATCCGGCAGGCCGGCGGACTGGACCGGGTCATCAACGAGGACGGGACCAACCTCTCCGGAGGGCAGAAACAGCGTCTGGCCCTGGCCATCGCCCTGGCTGCGGATCGGGATCTGTACCTCTTTGACGAGGCCACCAGCAACATTGACGCGGACAGTGAGGCGGTCATCCTGGACAACATCCATCGGCTTGCCCGGGACAAGACGGTCATTCTCATCTCCCACCGCCTGGCCAACGTGGAGGGGGCGGACCGGATCTATGTGCTGGCCGGAGGACAGCTGGCCCAGTCCGGGACCCATGGCCAGCTGCTGGAGGTTGGGGGAGAGTATGCCCGGATGTACCGGGCCCAGAAAGAGCTGGAGGAGGTGAACGTCCATGGCTGAATCCAAGAAGTCCGGGCGCCGTCCCGGCGCCGTCATCATGGCCCGGCTCATCGTCCTGGTGGGCAGCCTGGCCTGGGTGATTGTCCTGGCCGTGGCAGGCGGCGTGCTGGGCTTTCTGTGCGCCATGGGGGTGACCGTTTTCGGCGCGGTGGGCATCGCCAAGCTGCTGGGGGAGGCGGTGGCCCTGAGCTACGGCCAGATCATGGCCTGCGCCCTGCTGTGCGGCGTACTGCGGGGGGTGCTGCGGCTGTGGGAGCAGTACAGCAACCACTACATCGCCTTCAAACTGCTGGCGGTGATCCGGGACAAGATTTTCCGGGCCCTGCGGGTGCTGTGCCCCGCCAAGCTGGAGAGCAAACAGAAAGGGGCCATCATCGCCATGCTCACCGCGGATATCGAGACCCTGGAGGTGTTTTACGCCCACACCATCTCGCCCATCTGCATCGCGGTACTGGTAAGTCTGGCGGTGCTGCTCTTTGTGGGCATCTATGCCAGCTGGTATCTGGCCCTGGTGGCCCTGGCCGGCTTCCTGGTCATCGGCATCCTGCTGCCCCTGATCTCCAGCGGAACACTGCGCCCCTCCGGGGTGGCCTACCGGCGGGAGTTCGCCTCCTTCAACGGCTATTTCCTGGACAGCGTCAAGGGTGTGAAGGAGATCGTACTGAACAACGCAGGCCCGGCCCGGGCCGCGGAAACAGACCGGCGGTCTGAGGCGCTTCAGAAGCAGACCTCCCTCTCCCGCCACGCCTCCTCGCTGGCCGCAGGGGTCACCGAGCTGTGTGTCTCCCTGTTCATCCTCCTGGCCCTGCTGTCCGGCGTGGGCCTGTACCTGTCCGGCCAGCTGTCCCTGGGCCGGATGATTGTGGGGGTGGTGGCCATCTTCGGCTCCTTCGGCCCGGTGATCGCCATCTCCGCCCTGCCGTCCAACCTGACCCAGACCTTTGCCAGCGGCGACCGGGTGCTGGATCTGCTGGAGGAGCCGCCCGCCGTCACCCCGGTGACAGAGGGGGAGGAACTCCGCTTTCAGCGCCTGGACGTACACGGGCTCGCCTTCGCCTATGAGGATCAGCCGGTGCTCCGGGGCGTATCCCTCACCGCCCGGAAGGGGGAGATTGTGGGCCTGGTGGGCCCCTCCGGCTGCGGCAAGTCCACGCTGCTGAAACTGCTGCTGCGGTTCTGGGAAAAGGACGCAGGGCACATTCTCTACAACGGCACCGACGTGGACCGGATCAATACCAGGAGTCTGCTGGACAACGTCACTCTGGTCAGCCAGTCCACCTATCTCTTTGACGAGACCATCGAGGACAACCTGCGCATGGCCAAACCGGACGCCACGCAGCAGGAGCTGGAAGAGGCCTGCCGCAAGGCCTCCATCCACGACTTCATTCTCTCCCTGCCCCAGGGCTACCAGACCCGGGTGGGGGCGCTGGGCGAGAATCTCTCCGCCGGGGAGCGCCAGCGTTTGGGCCTGGCCCGGGCCTTTCTCCACGACAGTCCGGTGATCCTGCTGGATGAGCCCACCAGCAACGTGGACAGCATCAACGAGGGCATCATTCTCCGGGCCATCGCCCGGCAGAAACGGGACAAATGCATTCTTCTGGTGTCCCACCGGCCCTCCACCATGGCCATTGCCGACCGGGTGTGCGCCATCCGGGACGGACAGATTCAACAAGAGAGGTAAGCGACATGCACACGACAAAGACATTTCAGCGGCTCACGGTGAAGAACGTGGTGTTCCTGGCCATTCTGTCTGCCGTGGCCACCTGCACCGCCGCGGTGATGGCCGTGGTGTCCCAGATCCACATCTTCGGGCTGGCCCAGCTGGTCACCGCCCTGCAGTTCTCCCTGTTCCCCGCCGTGGCCCTGATGAAGGTGCGGAAGGTGGGTTCCATCCTCTTTTTCGCCGTGTTCACCGGCATCGTGGAGCTGTTCATGGCCCCGGTGATGTTCTTCTCCAGTCTGCTCACCGGCCTGCTGCTGGAGGTGCTGACCGTCCTGCTGTTCAAAGGCTATCAGAGCGACCGGGCGGTGTTCTTCGCCGCCTGGCTCTTCATCCCCCTGACCCTGCCCTTCAACTTCCTCTACTACATCTGCTTTGCCGGAGATCTGTTCCAGCAGTTCTTCGGCCAGGGGCTCCAGATCGCCGCCGTGGTGTGCGTGCTGGCTGCCGTGGCCGTGAGCGCCCTGGGCGCCTTCCTGGGCATCCGGATCTCCCGGGAGCTGAAAAAGGCGGGGGTGCTGAAGCGATGACAGACCGGTTTTATGTCCGGCATCCCCTGTATCCCATCGTGAGCATCCTGACCGCTTTGCTCACCCTCATCGGCTCCTTGGCCCTGGCCCGCAGCGTGTGGGGCAGCGTGTTTGTGGCCGCCGTCTTTGTGCTGCTGTGCCTGTTCGGCTACGCCTCCACCTGCCTGCGCGCCCTGCCGGTCATCGCGGTCTATCTGGCGGTGTTCAGCCTGATCTTCTACCTGGCCAGCGGCGGAAATGCCGTCTTCACCTGGCAGATGGCCAACCGGCTGGCCGGCGTGGCGGTGGCGGTGCTGCCCGGTCTGTCCATGCCCCCGGTGCGGCTGACCCGGTGCCTCACCGCGCTGGGCTGTCCCCGGCTGCTCACCCTGGGCATGCTCATCACCACCAGCTTCGTCCCCGTGCTCTCCGGGGAGATCCGGCAGGTGCGCTCCGCCATGCGCACCCGGGGAGTCACCTCTCTGTGGAATGCCACCGCTTTTTACCGGGCCTTCCTCATCCCCCTGCTGGTGCGGCTGGTGAACATCTCGGACACCCTGGCCCTTTCGGTGGAGACCCGGGGCTTTGTCAGCCAGGCCGGCGGGTATACGGTATACCACCCCGTGCGGCTGACCGGAAAAGATCTGTGCTTTGCCGGCCTGTTCCTGGCCGTCCTGGTATGCGGTCTGACCGCCCCGCTCCTGGGGCTGGCCGCCCCCGTCCAGGGGGTGCTGGCATGAGCCGGGCGGTTGAGGTCCATCTGCGCTCCTTCACCTACGACGGCTGCCGGGAGCCGGTGCTCCGGGACACGCAGTTTCATCTGGATTACGGCCAGCTCACCCTGCTCTCCGGCCTGTCCGGGTGCGGCAAATCCACCCTGCTCTCCCTCATCAACGGGGTGATCCCCCGCATGACCGCCGGCACCCTGGACGGCCAGGTGCTGGTGGACGGGGAAGATATCGCAGGCCGCACCATGAGTCAGATCTCCCGGAAGGTGGGCTGTGTCCTGCAGAACGCCGAGTCCCAGATCATCCACCAGAGCGTGGAGGACGAGATCGCCTTCGGCTGTGAGAATTTCGGGGTGGACCCGGCGGACATCGACCAACGCATCGGGGACAGCTGCGCCCGGCTGGGTCTGGAGCGCAGCTGGGCCACCCGCACCCTGTCCGGCGGACAGAAGCAGCGGCTGGTCACCGCCTCCACCCTGGCCATGGGGGCGGACATTCTCATCTTCGACGAGCCCCTGGCCAACCTGGACCAATCGGGCGCCCTGGAGCTGCTGGAGCTGCTGCGGGCCCTGGCCCGGCAGGGCAAGGCGGTGCTGCTGGTGGAGCACCGGCTGGACGTGGTGCTCCCCTACGCGGACGTGGTGTGGGAGCTGCGGGAGGGCAGCGCCCACCTGGTGGCAGACAAGGCCGCCTATCTGGGCCGCCAGGTCAGCGTCATCCGGGACACGCCGGCAGACCGTCTCACCGGCTCCGCCCCTGCCCTGCGGGTCTCCCGGCTCACCAAGCGCTTTGGCCCCCGCACCGTTCTGGACGGGCTGGATCTGGAGCTGATGGAGGCGGAGCGGCTGCTCCTGCTGGGGGAAAACGGCTGCGGAAAATCCACCCTGCTGTCCATCCTGGCCCGGCTGCAGCGGGCAGACGGGGGTCACGTGGAACAGTTTCTGAATCCCGCCCTGGGAAAACGGGCGGACCGGAACTGGTTCCGGTGCGTGGGCGTGGTCTACCAGAACCCCAACTACCAGCTGTTCATGCCCTCGGTGGCCGATGAGCTCACCTTTGCCGCCGCGGACCGGGACTACGCCCTGGAGCTGGCCGGACGCTTCGGCCTGACACCCCTGCTGGAGCGGCACCCCCACTCCCTGTCCGAGGGGCAGAAGCGGAGGGTCACCCTTGCGGCGATCCTGGCCCAGAAGCCCCGGCTGCTGCTGTTGGACGAGCCCACGGTGGGTCAGGACTACGCCGGCCTGCGCCAGCTGGTGGACGTGCTCAATGAAATCCACCGGGAAGAGCGCAACACCATGATCACCATCACCCATGACTTCCGCTGCGCCGCGGCGCTGTGCGACCGGGCGGTGTGGCTGGAGCGGGGCAATCTCTTCCGCCAGGGCGGCAAGGACCTGGCCGAGGCGTTCTTTTTCCGGGAACAGCCCGGATAAAGAGCAGGAGCAGACGCTGCGGGATTCCCCTCCCTGCCGCGTCTGCTCCGATTCTTTTGTCCGCCGACTCCAACGTCCTGCTTTTGCCGGGATTCCTGTCACCGCGGCCGGTCAGAACTGCTCCAGTACCCACAGCACGATGCCGTAGACCACGCTGGCCGCCGTCCCGTAGGCCAAAACCGGGCCGGCCACGGTAAAGAGCTTGGCGCCGGTGCCGGTGACCAGGCCCTCCTGCTTGAACTCCAGGGCAGGGGACACCATGGCGTTGGCAAAACCGGTGATGGGCACCAGAGTGCCCGCCCCGGCCCGCCGGGCGATGTCGTCAAATACCCCCAGGCCGGTGAGCAGGGCGGCCAGGCAAATCAGGGTGATGGACACCCAGGCCCCGGCGTCCTCCCCGTTCATCCCCAGATACCGGTACCAGTTGGACAATCCCTGTCCTCCGGCGCAGATGCCGCCCCCCACACAGAAGGCCCAGGCCAGATCCCGCCCCAGCGGCGAGGGCTGGGCCAGCGACTTCACATACTGCTGATACTCCTGATTGCTCATGTCCATGGCAGGTTCACCTCCCGGTTAGTCTGCCCGGTTTTCCCGCAGCTATCCCCGCAGGGCGTCTGCTTTGCGAAGGCCGCTGCCGGCAGAACCCCCTGGCCGGGCAAATCAAACACGACCGGGGCAGCGCCGCCTCTGTGTTTCTCGGTACGCCGCCCCGGACGTTCCGCAATCGGTGCGAAAAATTCACCGCCAGCCTGCGTCCCTCATTGATTTGATCCCGCCCTGCCGTTATAATTGGCGTATACCGAACCATCGTCCGGTCTGACCTGACCCTGTCCATTTTCAGTTTCCCGAATCGGGAACGATCAGAAAGCGAGTGTGACATCATGAGAGCAGTCATTCTGGTGGAGAACACCGCTCCGGCAGGCCTGGAGCGGGAGCACGGCCTGTCCGTCTATGTGGAGCACCGGGGACGCCGGATTCTGCTGGACGCGGGCCGCACCGACAAATTCGCCCGCAACGCGCAGACGCTGGGCGTTGACCTGTCCCGGGTGGACACAGCGGTGCTCAGCCACGGCCACTACGACCACGCCGACGGGCTGGACACCTTCTTCGCCATGGCGCCGGGCGTCCCGGTGCGGGCCCGCCCCGCCGTGTTTGACCCCCATCATCACGGGGAGAAATACATCGGAGTGAAGCAGACGCTCCGGGAAGACCTCCGGGATCACTTCCTGCTGGCGGACGGCCCCACGGACCTGGGGGACGGGCTGTGGCTCATCCCGGACGGGGTGGAGCACGAGCAGTCCCTGGTGGCGGACACGGACCGGGGGCTGGCGGTGTTCAACTCCTGCAGCCACGCCGGAGCGGGCCCCATCGCCCGGGACATTCTGGCCCGGTTCCCGGGAAAGAAGATCGCCGTCTACGTGGGCGGGTTCCACCTCATGGGCTCCACCGGGACGGACAGCCTGGGGGTGGCCCCCGGGATCGTCACCAATTTGGCCCACTGGCTGCTGGACGAGCTGGAGGTGGGGGTGCTCTACACCGGCCACTGCACCGGCGCCCCCGCCTTTCAGCTGCTGAAGGCGGCGGGGGGCGAGCGGGTCCGCGCCCTGACCACCGGCACGGTGGTGGAGTTGTGACATTATTTCATCCCACAGGGAACTTTTTCCTCCCGTTTCCGTCTATTCCTATAGAGTACGGACCCGTTCCCGGGTCCGCAGAATGGAATAAAGGAGGGACTGAACGTGAAACGCATCCTGTCTCTTGCCCTGGTTTGCGCGCTGACCCTGTCCCTGTCCGGCTGCAGCGCCGGCTATGAGGAGCTCACCGCCCAGCCCGTCACCCTCTCCGCCGCCCAGCTGGCGGCCCAGGAGGACCAGGCACCCGCCGTCTATGACGCCCTGTCCGGCTTCGGCCTGTCCCTGCTCCGGGGCGCCCGGGAGGAGGGGAACACCCTGGTCTCCCCGCTGTCGGCGGCCCTGGCCCTGGCCATGACGGCCAACGGGGCGGCGGGGGATACCCTGGCCCAGTTTGAATCCCTGCTGGGAGGCGGGGCAAGCCTGGACGCCCTCAATGCCGTCTGCTCCGCCCTGACAGACCGCTATGAGGCGCCGGGCGGCTCCACCCGGTGCGCCATCGCCAACAGCCTGTGGACCGACCCGGAGGGCCGGATCCGGAAGGACTTCATCGGCAGATGCCAGGGCATATTTGACGCCCAGGTCCTGTCCGCCCAGCTGTCCGACCCGGGCATTGTCCCCGCCCTCAACGGCTGGGTGTCCGATCACACGGAGGGGATGATCCCCTCCGTGGTCAGCCAGCCCTTTGACCAGGAGACCGCCATCCTGCTGGTCAATGCCCTGTATCTGGAGAACACCTGGCGCACCCAATTCGAGCCCCGGCTCACCGGAGAGCGGGACTTCACCCACCGGGACGGCAGGGCGGAGCGCATCGACTTTCTCCAGCATCACTCCCAGCGCTTTCCCTATCTGGAGGACGAGGCCTCCCAGGGCGTGCTGCTGCCCTACGACGACGGACAGCTGGCCTTTTTTGCCCTGATGCCCAGGCTCTACCCCGACGCCCCCGACTTTGACGCCTGGCTGGAGGATCTGGACGGAGCGCAGCTGGCCGCCCTGATCCAGTCCGCCCAGGGGCAGGAGGAGGCCCTGTTTCTGCGGCTGTCCCTGCCCAAATTCCAGGCGGAGTGGGACGGCGAGCTGGCGGACGTGCTGGCCGGGCTGGGCCTGGACCTGGCCTTTACCCAGGGGGCGGCGGACTTCTCCCTCCTG
This sequence comes from uncultured Oscillospiraceae bacterium, assembly GCA_944385435.1. Lineage (GTDB taxonomy): Bacteria > Bacillota > Clostridia > Oscillospirales > Oscillospiraceae > Enterenecus. The sequence goes on along the minus strand of CALWXG010000036.1, from coordinate 15,595 downwards.
GGGGACAGCCCCTACGGCTACTATCTCAGCCAGGTGATCCACGCCGCCAAGATCGAAGTGAACGAGAAGGGCACCAAGGCGGCCGCCGCCACAGTGGTGGCGGGAAACGAAGCCGCCGCACCGTCCCCGGAGGGGCTGGAGCTGGACTTTGACCGGCCCTTCCTCTACGGCATCGTGGACCTGGACACCGGGGTGCCCCTGTTCCTGGGCACCTTTGAGTGAGGTCCTGTCCCGGACTGTCTGCCGGCTTTCCTCTCTCCCAGTATAAGATACGCCCCGGAGCGTCCTGCAACCAGGACGCTCCGGGGCGTTCAACTCTTGCCAGTTCGGATTACGCCTCAGCCGGCTCCTGGACAAACTCCAGGCCGGGCCGCTGGGTGAACTGATTCTTGTCCATGCTGTAGATCATGGCCAGCAGCTTGGCCGCCTCGCCCCGGGAGATGTTGTCTCTGGGGGACAGGTATCCGTCGCTGCCCTGCACCACGCCCCGGGCCACCAGGGTCTGGACATAGGAAGAGGCCCAGCCGCTCACGTTGGCTCCATCCAGGAACACGGACAGGTCATAGGGGTCGGAGCCTGCCAGCACCCGGCCCATCATGGTCATGGCCTCTTCTCTGGTCACGGAGTTGCCCACGTTGGCATACAGCGCGCCGTTGTCGCCGGACCCCTCGAAGATCTGCAGGGCATACAGCGCCTTCACCGAGGGCAGCATCCACCCGGCAATGGAGTCCGCATCCGCGAAGGGCAGGATCACCGTCTCATAGGCCTGCGTGTCCACATTCAGCAGGCGGGCCAGGAAGACCAGCAGCTCGCCCCGGCTCATCTCTGCCGCGGGGCGGAAGGTGTAGCTGCCGTCCGCCTCCTCAAAGCCGTTGGTGATGCCCAGCTTATACAGCTGGGTCACATAATCGGAAGCCCAGTGGCTGCCCATGTCGGTGAAGGGGTCGCCCCGGTCCACCTTGACGGCCACGTTGACCGTCCGGCCGCCGGCGGAGACCAGAATGGTGCCCTGTGCGTTATTTCCCGCCGCGGTAAACACCCCGTTCTCATCTACCGTCCCGATGGCGGCGTCCGCGCTCCAGGTCACATCGCCGTCCATGGCGGCGGGCAGATTGTACCAGCTGCCCGAAACGGCCAGCTCCACGGTCTCCCCCGGCTCCAGGATCAGCTGATCCACCTGGGCGCCGCTGTCTTTCCGGCTGACCGTGAGCGAGGACAGCTCCTCCACCACCCGCACGGTGCAGGTGCCCTGCTGTCCGCCTCCGGCGGCGGTGATCACATACGTTCCCGCCGTATCGCCGGCGGTGTAGATCCCTCCGCCGCCCGCGGTTCCCTCAATGGTGCCCCCTGCGGCGCTCCACACCGGAGAGGTCTCGTCCAGAGGATAGCCTGCGGTGTCGTAGGCCACCGCCTCCACCGCAATGCTGGAACCGCTGAGCACCACCTGCTCCTCCGCCGTCACCGCATAGCCCGCGGGGATGCCCGTAGGCTGCCCGGAGGCCAGAAGCAGAATGCAGTTGTTCAGCCTCCGGCTGTCCGAGGAGGGGCGGTTCACAAGTTCAAACCGGCTGCTGCCGGGCATCGTCGCGCCTAGGGTGGTGGACCCGCCGCCGTCCAGGGCAACCGCCGTGTCGCACCCCAGCTCCAGCAGCCGCTCCGCCACCTGGGTATAGGTGGCGCCCACGGAATAGCCGTCCTGCCGGCCGTCGATGGTGTAGAGAATCACGCTGCCGTCATCCTTCAGGCCGATGGCCGTGCGGGGATTGGCCCCGGAGGGCAGGCCGGACACAACCGCTCCATCCCGCACCAGGGTCTCCATGGCGCTCAGGCCGTACACCGCATCCGCCCACTCGTCGCTGCCGCCCTCCACGGAGATGGTGACCTGCTGGCCCTCTTCCAGGCCCCGCAGCTGCTCCAGCAGCTCCTCGGACGCGCCTTTCTCCGCATAGAGCATGTAGCAGCCCTCCGGCAGGGTGCCGTTGAACTCCACGCCCTCCTGGAAGGTGTCCGTCACCGACTCCACCTCCATGACCAGGGAGCTGTTCATGGTCAGGCCGTCCGGCTGCACCGGACGCAGGATCGCACAGACGCAGGGGCCGCCGGAATTCACCTTGGAGGAGAAATCCTGATTGTACAGGTACAGCCCGCTGGTGGTGCGGTAGGCGTTGAACCCGTCCACGGTGTGCTCCTCCCCGTCCCAGAAGGCCTTTTTGGTGATCTTGCTCTCATCCACAAACACGCTGCCGTCTTCCCGGATTCCCACCAGGGTATAGTTCAGCACATCCACGGACCGGAGCACCCCATCGGTCAGGAGCATGCCCACAATGGTCCCGTCGTTGTTGAAAAAGCCGCCGTTCACTCCGGCCACCACCCGGTAGCCCTCAGCCTCCATCTGGGCGGCGGCGGAGGCCACCGTATTGGTGCTGGCCACATAGGTTCCGCTGAACAGCATCACGTCCACACCGCTGCCCGGCGTATATGTAACGTAGTGTTCCGAACGCAGATCGGTAAATGTAGCCGACCACAGGCTTCCGTCCACCAGGGTCACGCCCGGCGCCAGTTCCGTCATCTGATCCACCAGCTCAGTCCCCAGGGCGGGCGAGGCGAACGCCAGTTGCCCCACAGCCAGAGCCGCAGTCATGGCCGTTGCCAGCAGAACGGCAGTTACTCGTTTGCGTGCTTTCTTCATGATTTCCTCCAAAAGATTCGCCAGGATTCGGACCAGGTCCGTAACGACATTAGGGTAACATAATTTTCCCGGTTTGTAAAAGGAAATAATTTCTTATCCCCCGTTTTTCTTGAGCATGTTTCCGGGCAATTCCCCGCCCCGGATCTTTTCCAGTGTGTTGGATAACGTTGCCGCCTCCTGGAGTTCCAGCAATTCCCCGATCAGGCGGTTGGATAAAAGGAATCCCTCCGGGGTAAAATGCCATCGGCGGCCCGCCCGCACCGCCCAGCCGTTCTGCTCGTACTCCGACAGCTTGGCGGCCAGCGGGTCAAAATTCATGTAATATTCCCTGCGGTACTCCCACTCCTCAATTCCGTGCACCGTGCGCAGGCGCAGCATCAGGTATTCGCTGCACCGCTCCCTGGGCGGGATCTGCTCCGATTCCGAGAGCAGCGGGCCGCCCTCCAGCACCCCACGGATGTACTGCTCCAGATCCCGCACAAAGGCATAGCGGCACCCGCCGAAGTCCGAGTGCGCCGCGGCGCCCAGCCCCATATAGGGCCGTCCCATCCAATACTTCAGATTGTGCCTGGACTGGAATCCGGTCTTGGCAAAATTGGAGATCTCATACTGCTGATATCCCGCCTGAGCCAGCCGCTCCACCGTCCACAGGTAGAGGTTGGCCTGGGTGTCGTCATCCGGCAGGCGCTCCCCCCGCTCCACCCGGGCGGCCAGGGGCGTGCCCGGCTCCACCGTCAGTCCGTAGCAGGACAGGTGCTCCGGCTTCAGCTCCAGGGCCTTTTCCACGGAGTCCTGCCAGCTCTCCTCCGTCTGCCCCGGCAGGCCATAGATCAGATCCAGATTCAGGTTCCGGATTCTGGCCTCCCGGACTGCGGCCACTCCATCCACCACCTGCTGAAAGGTGTGTGGCCGGTGCACCGCCTGCAGCTCTGCGTCACAGGCGGACTGCATCCCCATGGAAATCCGGTTGACGCCCATCCGGCGCAGGTGGCGCAGCATTTTTTCCGTCACACTGTCCGGGTTGACCTCCAGCGTCACCTCCGCCCCTTTGGCCACATTGAACTTCTTCTTCACCGCGCTCAGCAGTTCCGTCAGCCGCTTTTCCCCATACCAGCTGGGCGTCCCGCCGCCGATGTAAATGCTGTTCACCACGCTCTTCTTGGCCAGAGGTGCGCTCTCCCCGATGTGGCGCAGCAGCGCCTTCTGATACTCGTCCATCCGGCCATCCTGTCCGGCCAGGGAATAAAAATCGCAGTAGTCGCATTTACTGCGGCAAAAGGGGATGTGCAGATACAGTCCCAGTGTCTCGCCCATATTGTTCCTCCCATTTCCTGCCGGACCCATGCCTGGCAGCCTGGAATACCCGATTTCGTTGAAATCAGTATACCGCAATTCCACTTTTTTTTCAATGCTGGTCAACGTGTATGCCTTAATGTAATTTTAATAATTATATTTCGTGGTTTTACCCTTGATATTTCATGATGCCTGTGTTATAGTGGAGATACATAACACGGAAAGGATGGTGTCCGCCATGGAACACGTGCTCACACCCACCTCATTTGACGGGATACCCGCTCCCAGAAAGCGGACCCGTCCCCAGGAAGAGGGCCGCAACCCCTACGACGGTCTGCGCCCCTGGTCCGCCATCACCCACGGGATCGGCGCGGTGCTGGCGGTATTCGCCACCATACTGCTGCTGGTCCAGACGGTACGCACCGGAGGAGATGCCTGGAAGCTGGTCTCCTTCTCCATCTACGGGCTGACCATGACTGCCCTGTACACCGCGTCCACCCTGTATCACTGCGTCAACACCTCGGTCCGGGGCCGGATCGCCCTGCGGAAGTATGACCACAGCGCCATCTATTTTCTCATCGCCGGCACCTATACGCCCGTGTGTCTCACCGCACTGCGGGGGCCCTGGGGCTGGTCCCTGTTCGGGGTGATCTGGGCCCTGGCCATCGCGGGGCTGGTGATGAGCCTCACCTGGATCAATTGCCCCAGAAAGGTCACCTCCACCATCTATATCGCCATGGGCTGGCTGGCCGTCATCGCTGTGTACCCCCTGATCGTCACTCTGGGCGTGGAGGGAATCCTGTGGCTGCTGGCTGGCGGCGTGCTGTACACCATCGGCGGCGTGCTGTACGCCCTGAAGTGGCCAGGCCGGGATAACCCCCGGTTCGGCTGCCACGAAGTGTTCCACGTGTTCATCGTGCTCGGCTCCATCGCCCACTTTATGATGGTCTACCAGGTCCTTCTGCCTTTCTGAAGCTGCATGTCTGGAATGGAATCGGCGCAGCGCCCTGTTGCAGGGCGCTGCGCCGATTTGTGACTCTGAATGATTCCTTGCCTGGGCCTGCCCCGGTTGGACTGGTATTTGTCCCTCCGCTCTGGTATAATGTCAGAAACTGCAAAGAGGGGGTTGGAACATGAGTCTGAGCGTATCGCAGCTTCTGAAGCTGCCCAGCCTGCACAATGCCCGGGTGCTGGCCGGGCACGCGGGGCTTGCGCGCCTGGTGTCCACCATCTCGGTGCTGGAGTACTCCAATCCGGACGACATCCAGCACCGGCTCTATGAGAGCATCGACTTCCAGGGCAGTGAACTGGTGATCAGCGCCTTCAGTTCCATTGCGGACAACGTGGACGCCCAGTGCGACAACATCCGCTATCTGTCCGCCGCCGGCGAGGTGGGTCTGATCCTCTACTACGTGGGCATCATTCTCCCCAGCATAGACCAGCGGCTGATCCGCCTGGCCGACGAGCTGGGCTTTGTGCTCATCTGCATGCCGGAGAACGACCCCAGCCTGCGGTACAGCGAGGTGATCTGCGAGGTGATGGGCGCCATCGTGCGCGATGAGCTGGACAATCCCAACTTCGCCCTCGACCTGCTGGAGCAGATGTCCCGTCTGCCGGCCACCCACCAGACGGTCAAGACCATCCTGCGCATCGCCAGCGACCGCCTCCACGCCACCACGGCCATCAGCGATGCCGAGTACCACGTCCTCAGCGCCGCGCCCTGGCCTCGGACCATCTCCGAGGACGGCGCGTCCCTGGCCGCCCTGGCCGCCGGGCAGAGCGGTACCGAGTGCTGCCAGGAGCGGCTGGACGGCTCCCGGCTCTGGATCTACCGGGACCGGATCGGCGCCGGAGACCACGGCAACATGCTCCTGCTGGCCTGCTCGGAGGGCGGGAGGATTGATTCCCAGCTCTGGCGCCAGACCCTGGAGGGCGTGCGCCTAGGCATGAGCGTCTGGGGCCGGAAACACGACCGGGTGGACATGTGGGAGCTGGTGCGGGCCATCGTGCTGGACGAGCCCATCAAAATGCGCCGGCTGGGGGACATCTACCACATCAACGTGGCCGAGCTGAGCGATGTGTGGATCATCCGCAGCCTCACCGGGGAGGATCTCGCCCCCCTTCTGGGCGAGGTGCGGGAGTGCTCCGCCCAATACGCCCGCGTCAGCCTGTGCGAGAGCTACGAGGAGGACATTCTCCTCTTCCCCACCGGCACACGCACCCTGCGGGAGACGGACGAGTGGGCCCAGGCACTGGCGCAGCTGCTGGCGGCGAAAGGGCGAAGGGCCGCCATCACCCGCTGCCAGCGTCTGCAGCAGACCAGCGATGTAAAATACGCCTACGAGACCAACCGGGACTGCGTGCGGGACGCGGCATACGTCTTCCCCCACAGGCGCTTTTTCAGCTTTGCCGAGGTGGAGTTTGTCCGGGAGTGCCGGGACCTGGCCGCCGCCGGCGAGAGCCGCATCCGCTGGTATGCCTCCCAGCTGGAGCCGATTCTGGCCCGCCGGGACGGCGGGGATATCGTGCGCACCCTGGCCGTGTACCTGCTGGACCGGAATTCCAGCCTGGTGGAGACCGCCGCGGAGCTGTTTGTCCACAAGAACACCGTCAAATACCGGCTGCAGAAGGCGGGCGACCTTCTGGGCTTTCACATCGGCGACATTCCCCAGTCCAAAAACCTGATCTACGCCCTGGCGCTGCGCCGCCTGCTGCGTTCGGAGACAGCCTGCCCCTGAAAACACCCGCCCGTTCATTGTCCCTTCGGACAACGGAAGGGCGGAATCATTATCCCGCCGCCTAATGACTTCACTTTCCCCGATTACTATAATAAAGCAACAGGATCGCCCTGCGGTCCCGATCTTTACAGCGGCAGCCGCCCTGTGGGGCTGTCCGGCATAGGGGGAACTGAGATTGAAGAAACAAAGCGGATTTGAAATCAGGCCGGAAGAGCGGCAAAACTGGGTCTCCATCGCCTTTGTGTGGATCGGCTCCGTCATCTGCGTCCCGGCCCTGATGATCGGCGGCATGCTGGGCGCGGGGCTGACCCTGGGCGGCCTCTTCGCGGCCATCCTCATCGGCTACGCCCTCATCTGCGTGCTGATGATCTTCATGGGCATGCTGGGCTGCGACACCGGACTGCCCACAGCGGTGGCGGCCTCCTCCGCCCTGGGGGAAAAGGGCGCAAAGTACATCATCAGCTCCATCCTGGCCATCTCCTGCATCGGCTGGTTCGGCATCCAGGCCTCGGTGTGCGGCGCCTCCTTCTCCTCCATGATTCTGGACATGACCGGCGTGGATATCCCCGTCTGGGCCAGCAGCATCTTCTGGGGAATCGTCATGCTGCTGACGGCCTGCTTCCGGTTCGCGGGTCTCAAGTGGCTGAACAACATTGCCGTGCCCCTGCTGGCCATCGTGCTCGTCTACACCCTGGTCGACGTGCTCACCGGCGGCGGAGCGGAGCACCTCCAGGACTACGTCCCCACCGCCCCCATGGGCTTTGTGGCGGCGCTGAGCGCGGCCATCGGCTCCTTTGTGGTGGCGGCGGCCATATCCGGCGACTACTGCCGCTTCGCCAGGAGCCGCGGCGACGTGGTGAAGTCCTCCATCGTGGGCGTGCTGCCCGCGGGCCTGGTGATCCTCGTCGTGGGCGCGGTGCTGGCCATCTGCACCGGCAGCTACGACATCAGTGTGGTGCTCGCCTCCTCCGGCCTGCCCCTGGTGGGGCTGATCGCCCTGATCCTCGCCACCTGGACCACCAACGTGTCCAACGCCTACTCCGGCGGCCTGTCCCTCTCCGTCCTGCTGGGCCAGGACGAGAAAAAGAGCCAGCTCACCACCGCCGTGGCCGGCGTGGTGGGCACCGTGCTGGCCGCCGTGGGCATCCTCAACTCCATCCAGGGCTTCCTCAGCCTGCTCTCCGCCATCGTCCCGGCCCTCATGGGCGTGATGATCGCCGACTACTGGATCTTGGGCCGGGGTGATCCGGAGCGCTATGAGCTGCGGGAGGGCTTCTTCGCCCCCGGCCTGATCTCCTTCTTTCTCGGGGCGCTGGTGGCCTGCGTCACCGGCGGCACCTTCGCCAGCATCCCCTTCCTCACCGCCCTCAACCTGCCCTTCTTCATCGGGCCGGTGAACGGCATCATCGTATCCATGCTCCTGTATGTCGTGATGGCTTCGGCAGGCAGGAAGCGAGCGTAATTTCTTGGAGAGGAGTACACAGCCTTGCGTAAAATCGGTCTGAACGAGGTAGAGGACATCGCCCTGGGCGCCTCCCTGCTGGGCGCAGGGGGCGGCGGCGACCCCTACTACGGCAAGCTGATGGCCATCGGCGCCATCAAGGAACACGGCCCCGTGGAGCTCATCCGCCCCGACGAGGTGCCGGACGACGCGGTGATCATGCCCATCGCCATGATGGGCGCGCCCACGGTGCTCTGCGAGAAAGGCACCGGGGGCGGTGAGTACAAGGTCATCTACGACATGGTCTCCCAGTACCTGGGCAAGCAGGTCTACGCCGTCATGCCCATGGAGGCCGGCGGCGTCAACTCCATGCTGCCCATCGCCGCGGCGGCCCGCCTGGGCCTGCCCATGGTGGACTGCGACGGCATGGGCCGGGCCTTCCCCGAGCTGCAGATGGTGACCTTCACCATCGGCGGGGTGAGCGCCACCCCCATGGCCCTCACCGACGAAAAGGGCAACAGCGTCATCTTCAACACCATCACCAACAAGTGGACGGAGGAGCTGGCCCGGGCCGTCACCATGAGCTGCGGCGGCTCCGTCACCGTGTCCCTCTACGTGATGGACGGCAAGACCATGAAGGCCTTCGGGGTGAAGGACATCGTCACCCGCAGCGAGAAGCTGGGCCGGGCCATCCGGGAGGTGAAGTCCCATCCGGACAAGACGCCGGAACAGGCTTTCCTGGAGGCCAGCGAGGGCTACGGGATCTTCAAGGGCAAGATCGCTGATGTGCTGCGGGAGACCGACGGCAAGTTCAACCTGGGGCGCGTGCAGCTGGAGGGTATCGGCGAGTTCCGGGGACATCAGGCGGAGGTGTGCTTCCAGAATGAGAACCTCTACGCCGCCGTGGACGGCGAGATCCTGGCCACGGTGCCCGACCTGATCTGCATGGTGGACACGGACACCTTCATCCCCGTCACCACCGAGGCGCTGAAGTACGGCAAACGGGTGCTGGTGGTGGGCCTGAAATGCTATGAGATGTGGCGCACCGAGGCGGGGCTGGAACTGGTCTGTCCGCGGTACTTCGGGGTGGATACGGACTACATCCCCATCGAGGAGCGGGTGAAAGGAGGGGCTGCAAATGTATAAGCTCGGCATCGACGTGGGCGGCACCAACACCGACGCGGTCATCATCGACGAACAGCTCAACGTGCTGGCGGACATCAAGCACCCCACCACCGATGACGTGTACGACGGCATCCTCGCCGCCATCCGGGAGGTGCTGGCCGTCTCCGGGGTGGAGCGCAGCCAGATCACCCAGGCCATGCTGGGCACCACCCAGTGCACCAACGCCATCGTGGAGCGCAAGCACCTGGCCCGGGTGGGCCTGGTGCGCATCGGCGCGCCGGCCACCACCGGCATCCCGCCCATGGTGGACTGGCCGGAGGACATCCAGCGCGTGGTGGCCGACAGCGTGATGATCCGCGGCGGCTATGAGTACGACGGCAAAGAGCTCACTGAGCTGGACCGGGAGGCCGCCCGGGCCTTCTTCCAGCGCATGAAGGGCCAGGTGGAGTCCATCGCCATCTCCTGCGTCTTCTCCACCGTCCGCGCCGACGAGGAGCTGGAGCTGGCCGCCCTGTGCCGCCAGGTGATGGGAGAGGACGTCCATGTGTCCGTCTCCAGTGAGATCGGCTCCATGGGCCTCATCGAGCGGGAGAACGCCACCATCCTCAACGCCGCGCTGAGCCGCGTCTCCCGCCGCTTTACCGAGGGCTTTGCCAAGTCCCTGGCGGACGAGGGCATCGCCAACGCGGAGATCTACCTCTCCCAGAACGACGGCACCCTGATGACCATGGAGCACGCCCGCCGCTATCCCATCCTCACCATCGCCTGCGGCCCCACCAACTCCATCCGGGGTGCCTCCTATCTCAGCCGGCTCAAGGACGCCGTGGTGATCGACGTGGGCGGCACCACCACCGACTTCGGCGTGATCCAGCACGGCTTCCCCCGGGAGTCCAGCGTCGCCGTCACCATCGGCGGCGTGCGCACCAACTTCCGCATGCCGGACATCATCTCCATCGGCCTGGGCGGCGGGTCCATCGTGCGCCAGCGCCCGGACGGCACCGTCACCGTCGGGCCGGACAGCGTGGGCTATGAGATCACGAAAAAGGCCCTGTGCTTCGGAGGCGACACCCTCACCGCCACGGACATCGCCGTGCGCCTGGGCATGGCGGACATCGGCGACGCCTCGCTGGTGGCCGGCGTGGACGAGGCCCTGGCCCGCAAGGCCCTGGACGCCATCCGCGCCATGGTGGAGGACAGCATCGACACCATGAAGGTGTCCAACGACGACGTGGAAGTGGTCCTCGTGGGCGGCGGCGCCATCATCCTCCCCGACGATCTGAAGGGCGCATCGAAGGTCTGGAATCCCGAACACTCCGGCTGTGCCAACGCCATCGGCTCGGCCATCTCCAAAGTATCCGGAACTTATGAACAGCTGGTGGACTACAACCTCGTCCCCCGGGAACAGGCCCTGGCCCAGGCCAAGGCGGAGGCCTCCCACCTCGCCGTCCAGGCCGGTGCGCTGCCGGACACCGTCGAGATCATCGAGGTGGAGGACGTGCCCCTGGCCTACCACCCCGGCAACACCTGCCGGGTGCGGGTCAAGGCCGCCGGCGATCTGGCGTGAGGTGATGATGATATGAAGGACAACCTTACCATTCTCGATCTGCTGCCCGTCACCGCCCCCGGCATCCTCTCCCCGGCCATGGAGGCAGACATGGGCAAATTTCTCCCTGGAAACACGCAGATCCGCCATGTGCAGATCCAAGAGGGCTCCGTCACCATCGAGTGTGAGTACGATGAGGCCATCTCCGCCCCGGAGGTGATCAAGCTGGCCGTGGAAGAGGCGGAGAAGGGCGGCATCGACGGCGTGTTCGTCAACTGCTTCGGCGATCCCGGCGTGCGGGCTGTGCGGGAAAAACTGCCCATCCCCGTCTTCGGCGGCTTTGAGCCGGCCATCTACCTGGCCCTGGGCCTGGGCGACACCGTGGGGATCGTCACGGTCCTCAAAAACGTCGTGCCCATGATCCGCGGCGCCATCGCCCGCGCCGGGCTGGAGAAGCGGGTCACCAGCCTGCGCACGCTGGACATGCCCGTGCTGGAGCTGGCTGACCATGACAAGCTGATGTCCAACCTCTATGCGGAGTGCAAGAAGGCCGTGGAGGAGGACGGCGTCAGCGTCCTGGTCATGGGCTGCACCGGCATCGTAGGCGTCAACGACGACATGATGGCCCGCCTGCGCGCCGACGGCTACGATGTCCCCGTGCTGGAGGCCGCCCAGTGCGCCGTCAGCCTCACCGAGCTCTACGCCCGCATGGGCCTGTATCAGAGCCGGCAGACTTATATGGCTCCGCCGGAAAAATGAGCCGTCATCCTGCCAAAAAAACATTCAGCACACCCGGCCGTCTGCTGGGTGTGCTGAATGCTTTTTCTATGGATTTCGTCAATAACGCCCTTCAAGATAATATAGTCAGTGGGGTCTTTACAAACGATCCCGATGTGCCTCAAATAAGCGTTGGCACTCCTCACAACCGGCCTGCAATCCAGAGCCTGGACAACGGCTGGCCTGTTTCAATCAATTCCTGCGAAACTTCAATCCGCTGGATCTGGGCATATCCGTTAGCATCCCGATCAACCGCAAATAAGCGGATGTCATCATTGTTCAAATCCAATCCATCCAACACAAGCGGGTTATGGGTCGTCAAAAAAGTTACAATGATTTTGTTATAGCTAAAGCGATATTCCTTGGATTATTTGGGATAGGGCTTATATCGGTTTTTGGATATTTGATTTACCTGCTGCAATGGCATCAAGATCGCTAATCTGCACACACATCATCAGAAGAAAAGAGACGACATAATGGCGAAAGATTTTACCAATCAACATATTGTCCCCAAACGGTATTTAGACAGATTTGGTATCAAAGACAGGAAAACCACTATTATAGGGACACGAATCCTTGAGAAAGGGGAGGTAAAATTCTTTACTACCTCGACAGACAATGTCGGATACATCAAAAATTACTACGATGTAACAGATAAAGATGATCCAAAATATTGGGAGCATTTCTTTGCAAAAGAAATTGACACCCTATGCGGACGTGATATGGAGAACATAATCGCCAAGGTGACTTTATCCCAGTGGGAAGCAACGGTTCTCTCCCTTTCCGACAAAGAAACGCTATCAAAAGTTATTGTCGCACAATTGATGCGGATACCTGAAAGTATTGATTATGTGACTGGCCATATTTACCCCAGAGTATCAAAGCAGACCAAGCAAGAGATTACATCGTTGTTGCCCCAATTTCTGCTTGATAAGCATGCGGAGCAGATAAGAAATATGGAATTTTCCCCGCAGTACCAGAAGGAACTTGTCTTTAATCACACATTTGAAACTAAGAACTTTGATCGATACTGCAAAATCTTGCAAGACGGTATCTGGGTAATATATGTAAATGCAATCTATGACAGTATACCTTTTATGACAAGTGATAATCCAGTGCTTGTTGAGGGTATTGGCAAAACGGAAACAGGACTGTTTTTCAACGGACTCGCCAGTCCTACCACCTGTATCTTTTACCCATTAAGCCCTTCGATTGCGGTGGCAATACATTCGAGATATGGGATATTGGGCATAGCGGGCGATAAATATGACGGAAAGAAAATAGTGTTAGATGAAGTGAACTATATCATTGCCAAAAATGTAAAGATCATGGATCAAGCATATCGCCATGCATTTATTCCCCAACCTCTTTATGACGAGGTTGCTGGCAGTTATCAAGTACACTATTGACAAAACAGTTTTCTGCCCCCAGCAACGCACGAGGCGCTATGCTGAATCAAGGAATAGGGCAAGCGCGGCCCCGTTACGGTCCTTTTCGGAAAATCAATTCTGAAAATAAAATCAAAAATCTGAAAACTGGACAAATAATAGACAAGCTGGCTTTTCTGTGTTAAAATACAATCTATATTGCTATAAACTCCATGCGTGAGGTGTTGAGGATGACTGTTTGCTACAACAAGCTGTGGAAGCTCCTGATCGATAAGAACATGAAGAAGAAGGACCTGCGCCTGGCCACCGGCATGTCCACCACGGCCCTTGCCAAGCTGGGGCGGAACGAGCATATCAACACGGAGATCCTCACCAAGATCTGCGAGGTCCTGGACTGCGATCTCTGCGACATCATTGAGCTGGTGAAGGAGGAGCCCCATGATTGATTTTTCCAAGATCGAGCAGTATCGGGAGAACAACCGCATTGAGGTCAAGAAAGCCCTCGGTGGCCTGCCCAGGAGCGTCTGGGAGACCTACTCCGCCTTTGCCAACACCTACGGCGGCATCATCCTGCTGGGCGTGGAGGAGCTGGCGGACAAGTCCTTCCGCACGGTGGATCTGCCTGACCCGGAAAAGCTCATCAAGGAGTTCTGGGACATCGTCAACAACCCCAACAAGGCCAGCGTGAACGTGCTGTCTTCCAAGGATGTGTTCATTCAGGAGGTGGACGGCAACCACATCGTGGTTATCAATGTCCCTCGGGCGGAGCGCTCCTACAAGCCGGTCTATGTGGACGGGAATCCCTTGAACACATACCGGCGCAACGGCGAAGGCGATTACCGCTGCACCAGGGAGGAGTACCAGGCCATGGTGCGGGACGCCTCCGTCAAGACCCAGGATATGCTGGTCTTGAATGAGATGGATCTGACGGTATTCAACCAGGAGAGCGTCCGCAGCTACCGCCAGAGAATGCGGCTCTCCCGACCCGGCCATGTGTGGGAGGCGCTGGAGGACGAGGATTTTCTCCTGAAGCTGGGGGCCGTGGGCATCGGCTCCGATGGGAAGAAGCACCCCACCTCCGCCGGCTTGCTCATGTTCGGCAACGAGTATGAGATCGTCCGGGAGTTCAACGCCTATTTCCTGGACTATCAGGAGCAGTATGATGCGGATACCCGCTGGACCGACCGGATCATCTCCTCCTCCGGGGACTGGAGCGGCAATGTGTATGACTTCTATTTCCGCGTCTACAACAAGCTGATCCAAGACATCAAGGTGCCCTTCAAAATGGAGGGCGGCGTCCGGGTGGATGACACCTCCGTTCACCAGGCGCTCCGGGAGGCATTGGCCAACTGCCTGGTCAAACGCCGACTATTATGGCCGGCAGGGCCTGGTCATCATCAAGAAACGGGACGCCATCACCATGGCCAACCCCGGCGGATTCCGCATTGAGATCGACGCGGCCAAGAGCGGCGGCATCTCCGACCCCCGCAACGGAACCATGTTAAAAATGTTTAACCTCATTGATATCGGTGAGCGTGCCGGCAGTGGTATTCCAAATATTTTCCGAGTCTGGCGCGAGCAGGGCTGGGCAATGCCCACTATCACAGAGCAGTTTGAGCCAGAGAGAACTTTGTTGACGCTCACATTCGAAAAAATCGGCGATAAAAATCGGCGATAAAAAATCGGCGATAAGCACAAAGATGAAAGAAACTATCATTGTGTATCTTGCGGATCATGCTGAGGCGAATGCTTCTTCGATTGCTGAGTATATCGGGCTGAAGCCATCCCGCACAAGAGACTATTTGAATGAATTGATTGTAGACGGGATCGTCATCGCCGATGGCAGCAATCGAAACAGAACCTATCGACTAAAGACTCAGTTGTCCGCGATAACGGACAATACTGAAGCGCAATATGGTCAGGATGAATGATTGACCCTGTAAAAAGGCAAGCCTCCAAAAACAAACACCAAAAAAGATGGGGCCGTAAACAAACCGGAAGGGCATCCCCATAAAACAGGGAACGCCCTTCCGGTGGTCAAAGCAGAAATCCGTCTGTGGTATTTCTGTGGTCAACCGGGGAAATTGGTGGAGCAAAAGAGAGCTTATACGAACAAGAGCCAGGCGAACCACTGGGGTTCGCCTGGCTCTCTTTTGGTGGACCTAAAGGGATTCGAACCCTCGACCTCTCGGATACGAAGTTCATTTTAGAACTTTTTTATATTTATATATTAGGATTTTTTACGTTTTTCTACATTATCATTATTTTTTAATCGGTTTCATTCCGATGTTTCCAGGTGTTCCGCACCTAACTGTGGTCTACGTTGTGGTCAAAAAAGCCTCCTGTCCAGGGGGGAGCATCAGTTCCCCACCTCAGCCAGGAAGCATTTTCAGGCATTTGCTTTTGTGATATTATACCTCTGAAAAAGCGGTTAGGCAAGTCTTCTCGAAGACAATTTTATCTTCAGCCATTCCAAGCGGCTCCGCCCCAATATGGGTCAGACTGCTATACCCACCCCCTGGATCGTTTCCAGAAAACCAGTTCCCGCATTTCAGATGGTGTGATCCCCGAAGGACTATCGGGTCTGGATCGTGGCGAAGA